>CAMWWW010000300.1 GCA_947178015.1 uncultured Clostridia bacterium | reverse complement strand
CAATATGCCATTCTCCTGTTCCAGTTAGATGTCCAAATCGAATCTGGCGGCTAGTGCCAAAGTTTTTTAAATCTATTTTTTTCCATAACTTCATGGAGGGATAGCAGGATTGTAGTTTTTCTTTTTGCATTTCCTGTTCCGCCTGTTTTGCAAGAATAGAGTGATAGGTCTCTGGCTCTGTTTCCACAAGTACATCGGTAAATTGCGTCGGGCAGTCTGCCGTGATGCCAATCTTTCCCCCTAATGCGGCGAGCGGAGTTTTGGTACATAGAAGCGGCTGTCCATCTATGAAGCAGTGAACGGTTTTCCCGCGCACAGAGACAAGGAGAGTGTAGAGCGTGTCGCAGTTGTGTGAAAATGTAGATTCGCAGAGTGTGCTTACCTGTTCTTTATGGCGGTAGACCAGTTTTGCATGTTGATCTTCTAATAAAAATGCGAGCGTGTTCAAACTGTTTTGCATACAGAAGGCGATCCCGGCACAGCCTTTGGTGGAGAGACGTCTGAGCTTGACGCTGACAGTATAGTCAAACCAAAACAGACTTCCTGTTTGGAGTGTTGGGAAAATGCGGTGAGGTTTGTTTTTTTCGATTCGCATCTGTTCCATATAATGGATTCCATTATGCTCTGTAATAATCCAGCTTGGTCCTGAGCCATTGTAGGTGTAGTTACATATTTGATTTACCCAATCTCCTGCATAGCCTGTATCTGTCACAAAATGGTATTCTCCGGTAGCAGAATGATCGGGATCATAGGGGAATTCGCCGATGGCAAATTTGGAAAAGTTATCTTGAAAAAGGATTTTTTTTGTCTTATCTGTCATACTAATTTTTCCTTTCTGATGATTTGTCTCTTTCGCTCCTATTCGTAGTTTAACTTATTCTAAGTGAAAATGCAACGAAAAATAAGAGCCGAAAAACGTGATAAAATAGGGATGTTTCGTTGAAAAAATAAAATAGGTATGATATAATTTACCTAGAAAGAGCTCTCTTGAGAAAGAAGAGAAATTTTTCAGTGATATGTTATTTTGCAGGACAAAAAAACTGTAATAAGAAAAGGAGAACATCGTATGGCTATTGACCGATATGAGCTGGTATCGAAGCACGACCCAGTTCTTACACAGATTGATTTGGATTCCCCGCTTACTGTGGGAAATGGGGAGCTGGGCTTTACGGCAGATATAACCGGCATGCAGACCTTCTATAAGGAATACAGTGAGGTGCTGCCCTTATGTACACAGAGCCAGTGGGGATGGCACACGAAACCTGTGAGCAGTGAGCAGTATGCGTATACTCTTTCCGATGTGGATATGACAGAGTATGATTACAATGGCAGGAAAGTTTATTATCCAAAAAAGAAGAAGCCGGGCAATGAGGAGATCTATAACTGGCTGCGGGTAAATCCCCACAGACTGAATCTGGCTAGGATTGGACTTCTGTGGGATGGAAAAGAGATGACACCGGACAAGTTGTCAAAGATTTCTCAGGAGCTTAAGCTGTATGAGGGAATACTGGATAGTGAATTTGTATATCATGGCGTTTCCTGCCATGTACAGACAGCTTGTGACAATACAGAGGATACACTTGGTTTTGTACTTGCATCAAAGGCTTTGTTAAAGGAGCTTTCCGTGGAGCTTCGTTTTCCCTATGGTTCTCCTTCCATCAGTGCATCGGATTGGGAGCAGGAGGAAGCACATACAACAGAGGAAGTGGAGAAGGGCGAAGGTTTTATTAAGCTGAAGAGAATATTAGACCGGGATGTGTATTATGTGATCATTCGCTATGATAGTGGAGAGGCGAAGCTGGAAAAACATAGTCTGACGTTGCGGCCCAACGCCGAGAGTTTTTCCTTTGCTGTCACCTTCTTGAAGGCAGATGGGGAGAATACGCTGACTGCGGCGGAGGTTCTTGAGCACAGCAGAGGATATTGGAAGCAGTTTTGGGAGACAGGCGGCATCGTCAAGCTGAATGAGAGCGAGGATGAGAGGGCTGTCGAGTTAGAGCGACGGATCATTTTGTCCCAATATTTGTCTGCCGTTAATTCCTGCGGTTCCATGCCTCCTCAGGAAACGGGGCTTACTTGTAATAGCTGGTATGGAAAGATGCATCTGGAAATGTATCTGTGGCATTGTGCATGGACGCCTCTTTGGAATAGAACAGAGTTGTTGGAGAGAAGCCTGCCATGGTATGTGGATCACAGAAAAGAGGCGGAGGAAAATGCAGCGAGAAATGGCTACAAAGGAGCACGCTGGCCCAAAATGATCGCTTATCAGGGAATAGATTGTCCTTCCGAAGTGGCACCGCTTTTGATCTGGCAGCAGCCACATATTATCTATATGTTGGAGCTTGCTTATCAGCAGAATAAGTCAGAGGAATTTCTGAAGAAATATTGGATTTTAATAGAAAAGACAGCCGAGTTTATGGTGGATCTGGTTGTGTATAATGAGGAGACAAAAAAGTACGATCTGGTTTCTCCGGTGATTCCGGTTCAGGAATGTCATAAGCCAGAGGTGACGAAAAATCCTGCTTTTGAGGTGGAATATTGGAGATTTACCTTGCGGCTTGCAGCCGAGTGGGCAAAGCGTCTTGAGAAGAGCTATGATCCGATGTGGGATACAGTGCGTGAAAATATGGCGGAGGTTCCGCAGGATCATGGGTTGTATTTGGCACATGAAAACTGCAAGGATACTTTTGAAAACTTCCATATCGATCATCCTTCTATGTTGGGAGCATTTGGGCTTCTTCCAAGTGATCGCATTGACAAAGATGTGATGAAGGCGACGCTTAAGAAGGTGGAGGAGTGTTGGGATTATCCTTCTTTATGGGGATGGGATTTTGCTGTTATGGCGATGACAGCGGTCCGACTGGGAGAGCCGGAGCTTGCTGTGGATCTTCTGATGAAGGAGACATTAAAAACCAGTTATGTCGCAAGTGGAAATAATTTCCAAAAGTCAAGAAAGGACCTACCACTTTATTTGCCGGGCAATGGCGCCCTTCTTTTGGCAGTCCCAATTATGACAGCGGGATATAAAGGCTGCAAGGAGGAGCTTCCGGGCTTCCCGAAGAATGGAAAATGGAAGGTTGAATACGAAGATATTGAGCCATATTTTGAGTATAAATAGAAATAGCTAGATA
>CAMWWW010000299.1 GCA_947178015.1 uncultured Clostridia bacterium | reverse complement strand
GGTATAGATACAGTTCATCACCGTTGCCAGCATGCCAATCTGATCTGCCTTTGCCCTGTCAATCGTCTCGCTGGTTCTTCCTCTCCAGAAATTACCGCCCCCAATCACCACACCGACCTGTATCGCATCATCGACAAGACATCTTACCTGCCTCGCCACCTCCATCACAGTAATCTCGTCAAAGCCTGTCTTGCGATCCCCCGCCAGAGCTTCCCCGCTCAGCTTGAGAAGCACGCGGGAGATCGGTTCCCGCTGCTTGCCAGTATTATCCGAAAATGGAATTGAGATCAAAATATTCTCCATATTTTTCTGCATAATATTAAACCTCCATTTTTATACCATACTACTTCTTTTGTAATTGTTTGAGATTTGATTCTTCTCTTTGTCTTTCTATTCTACCACATTTTCCTGCATAGGACTACTTATTTTTTTATTTGAATTCATCTGGGCAAATTTGACCTGTAATTTATACATTTTTTGCTCTCAAACCCAAAGCATAAACAGCGAAAAACCTTTCTGCCAAAATCTGTTTGGGGTAAAGTATACTCTATTCGAGATAGAAAAGAGTGTATTGTCATTTTCGAAAATGATTCGTGTATTCCGGTGAAAAATATATATCAGCAGCAAATTTGTATATTCCTTTATTTGCTTTTTTATAGTATACTAAAATTACCTTGATGCAAGGTTTGGAAATCCCCTCCAAACTGCTAATAAAAATGAATTTTGGGAGGACATTATGGCAGCAAAGGAAACAAAAAAAGGTAATATATTATATCAGGCAGGACAGCCCCTTGAAAACCTGCATATTATTGCGGGCGGCAAGGTGCGCGCCTTTTTCCCCGGCGGAGAGCTTCTGCTTGGTAAGGGAGATGTAATCGGACTCTGTGATCTATATCATGGTGTTCATTCTTTATCTTATGAGACAGTGGAGGACACACAGACAGGCGCCTACCCTTACCATCGGCTTGCTGATCTGGAAGCTCTGCTCAGAATTCCTGAAATCACTCACTTTTTCTTGTACAGCAGTGCCAGACAGACGGCTGCCCTCTTTCATGCATATGAGGTATCAAAGCAGCAGGCTGATAATTTTTATGAGATGCTGCTTACCTATTATAATAGCTACAAAAGTCTTTGTGAGAGCACAAATGCACCTGTAAAGTCTTTGTCTGCACTGGAATCAGCAGAAAAGCTTTCTGTACAGAATACGCCAGATTTCTATCTTTCGCCCTACTATACAAGTTTTAACGCCGCCAATACAGTGAAGTATTCCTTCCTGTCCTCCTCTGCGCTTGCAGAAGGCTTTTTATTGCAGGCCAGCAAGGATATAAAAAGCGTGGTGACGGCTTGTCAGGAAATTTATAATTATCTGAAGCTTTACAGCAGCAACCTGCTAAACAGAGATTCTACGGATCTTTATGAGCTGTTTACTGCTCTGCGGCTCTATCTAAAAAGTGAAGAGGCAGACTGTTCAAAGACAGACGATGCCATCGCCTCTCTTTCCGAGCAAATCGAGCGATGTGCTTATCTGGATAAGGAGCTTTGCCAGCAAAGGTTTGCCCGTTATCAGCAAAGATTGGAAAACAGTGAAGCGGTTCCTTCTGTAGATGAAGTAAACGATTCTGATCTGGAGGGCTCCTTAGATCGGATTCTCTCCTACTCAGGTCTTGATCTTCCTACCTGCGAGGAATTTAGAAAATTGCTTGCGCAGTATAAAAATATGACGGACAAAAATGGAACCGACGATAACAGCCGGACGTTGCGGCTAAAGATTACAAAGACGTTTTATCCTATCTACATGGCTGCCTTTTTAAATAGCCTGAAGGATTCTTCTATCCCCGTTCCTGTTAAAATGTTCCTTCATTTTGGATATATGGATGAAGGTCTTACTGGTTCCGCCAACGCCAAGCTTATGTACCGACTTGCCATCCAGCTTGATCAAAAAGTGGAAGGGCGCGTTTATACTTTCTATCAATGGCTTCTAGCTATCTATAATGGTAAGAAGGAGCCAAGCCGAAATGAGTTTGACAATGATTTCCCGGCTCATTTAAGAGAGCAGAAGAATAAAGGAGAGATCTCGGAGGCAGAAGAGGCTGAGATGTTAAAGAATCCTGTGGAGTGGGTTAAATTTGAGCTGGAAAATGTATTCCCTATGGTGCACAAAATTACCTATGGACGTATCACCACCTTCTGTCCTGTTTTTTCTGAGCACAATGTATTTAAAAGTCTTGATCAAGCTTTTGTCACAGAACCTGCTGTGGACGCTGTGTTCCAGATGATACGAAACACAGATTATTCTGCATATTACCGAGAGACAAATTTCAGCAGCCCTGAGCACAATATTGTGCGTGAACCGATACAGGTTGAGATTCTCCCTGATATTATATTGACGCCTTGTACTGGAAATCGAAGTGTTATGTGGCAGGAGATTGAGGGCAAGAAGCGCACCACTCCGGCGCGAATGTTTTTGCCCGCCTTCCATATGGAAAGTCTTTCTGACAGCTTAATTCATCTAACCGGAGAATACCGCTGGGAGATGTGCAAACGTATCCAAGGTGTGCGCTGGAATGATCTCTCCGAGCGCTCACTGACAAGCGAATATTGCGATTATGCGCAGTTCTACCGCAAAAATCCAGATCTGTCAACCGACGCAAAGGATAAGGTTAAGACCGCTCTTCAAAAAGCAAAGAATAATTATAAGGAAATGTTTGTCAATGATTATATGACTTGGATATTATTTGAAGGCAATGGTTCTCCTCGTCTTAATAAAGTGGCAAGAGCTATTCTCTTTATGCATTGCCCATTTTCAGCAGGAATCCGCACAAGACTTGCGGCTAATCCTCTCTATAAAGAGATGCTGGAGGCGTACAATGTAAGAACTGGACAGAAGCTGCACCATTTGGAGGCTGCCTGCCAGCGCTTCCGGGCACGCGGCAATGCTGTGCCGGAGGAGCTGGAAAAGCAAAAGATTTTCTTGGAAAGCTGATATGTATTGTCATTTTTATGAGAGGTTCGATCAAAATACCACCACTTACTGCGCGAGTTGCGTAATGTGCAAATAGTTATTTTTCTTATAGCTCTGCACAAAAAAATCAGAAGGCGATGTCATATAAGCATCCCCCTTCTGATTTTTTATATTTTATTATG
>CAMWWW010000298.1 GCA_947178015.1 uncultured Clostridia bacterium | reverse complement strand
CTATTCTCTGAGCGGACCATACCCGAAAATGATAAAGCCTCCTAGAGGGGGTTAATGTTTTCTTGTGAATGTCGATATTATATAAGAGTGTGCCAGAAATTTTATCCAAAAACCGCCCAGAGTGTTTGACATTTTTTTAACATTCATATATACTGTTATACAGTACAGTTTCATCATAGTAATGTTGAATAAATGACAGGAGGCGGGGAAATTTGGAAGGTAAGGAAATATCGCAGGCGGTCGTAAAAAGGCTTCCCCGGTACTACCGGTATCTGGGTGAATTGATGGAAGATGGAGTGGAGCGTATTTCTTCCAATGAGCTGAGTGAGTATATGAAGGTCACAGCGTCCCAGATTCGGCAGGATCTGAATAATTTCGGCGGGTTCGGGCAGCAGGGCTACGGGTATAATGTGAAGTTCCTGTATGCAGAGATAGCAAAAATACTTGGAATAGATAAATCCCATAATATGATTATAATCGGTGCCGGAAATCTTGGTCAGGCTATTGCAAATTACGAAAATTTTGAGAAAAGAGGCTTTCTGGTGAAAGGGCTGTTTGACAATAACCCTGCGCTGGAGGGAGTGACGGTGAGGGGAATCCCAGTACAGGGGATAGATAAGCTGGAAGAGTTTATTTGTGAGAACCACATTGATATAGCAGCTCTTACCATACCGAAGGCGAGAGCGGTGGAGATGGCGGAGCGAGTTGTGAAAAGCGGTGTGAAGGCAATCTGGAACTTTGCGCACACCGATCTGAATATGCCAGACGATGTGATTGTGGAGAATGTGCATCTGTCGGAAAGTCTGATGCGATTGTCCTACAATATGCTGAGAGCACCAAAATCGGATTGTGGGGGAATGTGAGGGATAAGTATGGCAAGAATAAAGCAGACAAAAAGGCAGCCGGACGGACGGCTTGTGCAGTTATTGCGCAGGAATAAGGTGCCGATCTTGACGTTGGATGAGCATTGGCACCGGCTGTTTACGGAGGAGGATAAGACGGACCGCCTGAAGAGGCTGGAGATGGAGGTCAATAATCTTCTAAAAAAGCAGGGCAAGGCGAATACGGATTTGCAGGATGTTAAGAAAGTGAAAGCGCGCCTGATGCAGAATATTATGGAAAATATGGAGGATCTGTCAGGTGAGGTGGAACGTGCGCGCGAGAAGCGTCTGAATAAAAGCCAGAAGCTGATACGGGAGGCGAACGATAAGATCGCTCAGCTTGAGTACGATGTGGAGGAGCTTCCGAATAAGCTGACAGATGCGAACAGGGAGCTTCTTGAGGAGAGTATTCTGCTCTGTTATAAGAGGATTAACAAGAATAAAGAAGAGATAGAGGATATGGCAGACTGGATTCAGCAGATTCGGCTGGAGCTTAAGAGAAAGCTGGTCAGAAAGCAGGAGATGGAGGAGGAAAATGCAAAGATTTACACCAATCTGCATGATATGCTTGGCCCTGAGTTAATTGAATATTTTGATTCAGAGTATGGGAGAGATGGTGAGGGAAATTGAGATATCTGGTAGATGAGCTGGAGATGAGGCAGATAGAAGAGGATGCCATGGAGGGAGCAGGGATTCCCTCTCTGGTGCTTATGGAGAGAGCGGCGCTGTCAGTTGTGGAGGAAATCAGGCAACGGGCGGACGCTCCTTCTGTTTTGTGTGTCTGTGGTATGGGAAACAATGGTGCAGACGGGTTGGCTGTGGCTAGAATTTTGGCAGAATTTAGCATCCCGGTTGAGGTTTTTTGTCTTGGAAGGGAGGAGAACGCCACTTCTGAGTGGAAGAAGCAGCGAGAGATTCTTGATGCGGTCGGTGTATTGGTGGTTAAAAATCCAAGCCTTTCTGAATATACTGTGATAGTGGACGCTCTTTTTGGGATCGGGTTAAAAAGAAACGTAGAGGGAATTTTTGCGCAGTGGATAGAGCGGATCAATGAGTGCCGCGCGTGGGTGATCGCTGTGGATATGCCAAGTGGTATTTCGGCGTCCTCCGGCGAGGAGCTTTCGATTGCAGTGAGGGCGAATGTCACGGTTACTTTTGGAGCTTTGAAGGCGGGATTGGTTTTTTATCCCGGTGCTATTTGCGCAGGAGAGGTTATGGTAAAGCAAATAGGATTCCCGGCGAGAAGTTTTTTGGCGGTAAAGCCGCAGCTCTATACGTTTGATAAGGAGGCGGCGGAGCTGCTTCCCAAACGTATGCCGGATTTTCATAAAGGGTCGGCGGGAAAGCTTCTTGTTATTGCCGGAAGTAAGAATATGGCGGGTGCGGCGTATTTGGCAGCGAGTGCAGCGTACCGCATGGGTGCTGGTCTGGTAAGAATTTTTACCGCGGAATCAAACCGCGTAAGTTTGCAGCAGCTTCTTCCTGAGGCTGTGCTTGTCACCTATGAGGAGGAGAATGAGATTCGCTGGCTTTTAAAGGAATCTCTTGATTGGGCGGATGCAGCGGTCGTTGGTCCCGGCATTGGCTTGGGAGAGCGGTCGGTCTGCTTGATGGAAGAGGTTAGTCGATATGCCGCGCATCATAAGCAGAAATCCTATGTGCTGGATGCCGATGCTTTGAATATATTGGGCTGTCATGGCGAGCTTTGGGAGGGCTTTTCGGATTGCTCCGTGATTACGCCGCATATGGGCGAGATGTCCCGTATTGCAGGGGTGGATATTGCCGAGATAAAAAAGGACAGAATGGCATGTGCAAGACGAGTGGCGGCAGCGTATCATACGGTTTGTGTCTGCAAGGATGCGAGAACGATCGTGTGTGAGGCGGAGGGGCCGTGCTATGTCAATATAAGCGGCAACAGTGGAATGGCGAAAGCGGGTTCCGGTGATGTGCTAAGTGGTATGATAGCTTGTCTTGCCTTAAAGCTTCCGGTCAGGAAGGCAGCAGAGCTTGGCGTATATCTGCATGGGCTTGCGGGAGACATGGCAAAGAAGAAGCTGGGAGAATATGCCATTTTGGCAAGGGATCTTGTGGAGCAGGCGGGTTATCTGACAAAAATACTTCAGGATGGTGGAGGAAACGATGAAGATAGATGTTGAGAAAGGAAACCTGTACCGGGTCTATGCAAAGATTGATTTGGATGCTATCCGCAGTAATCTGCTGGAGATGAAGAAGCATATCGGAGAGAACTGCCAGATTATGGCGGTGGTGAAGGCGGACGGCTACGGAC
>CAMWWW010000297.1 GCA_947178015.1 uncultured Clostridia bacterium | reverse complement strand
ACATTGCCTCCAGACTCGGTTCTTTCTTGGTATGGGTATCATAGATGTCCGCGATAGCGATACAGCGGGAGTAGCGGTTAATATTGGCGTGGGAGATGCGGAGAGGAAAGCCTTTTCCGTCAAGGCGTTCGTGATGAGTCAGCACAGCCTGTTTTATACGGTTGTCCAAGGCTTTTTCTTTAATTAGATTATAGCCTGCAATCACATGTTTGCAGTAATGCCCGCCTTTTAGCTCGTCTTTAAAATGAAAGTTCTTAAGCTCATCCTTTGTACACCTTAAAATCCCAATATCATGCAGAAGAGAGGCGATCATCACGACCTCGATCTCATCCTGCTCAAAATTCATCCATTTTGCCAGAATCTGTGAAAAAAGAGCCACATTGATGGAGTGTGTATAAAGATCCTCGTCGCTTTTTTTCATGCGCAGGAGCATATCGCACAGATTGATGTCCGTCTCAGCATTTTCCACAATATTAGTCAGCATATCCAAAAGGGCGGGAACGTCTACTTCACTGTTGTTGGATGCGATCTCCATTAGATTCTGTGATAAGGATGCCTCTGCAACCTCGAAGTTTTTGCGGAATCCTTCAAATTTCTTTTCATCGATCTTGGGTGCAGGCACTTCAGGGATAGGCGGGGTTGGTATCTCCGTCTCATACTCGACAATTACATAGTCAATAAAGTGGCGCGTCAGAAGGGTGACGATATCCTTGGTGATGGGGGTATTTTCCGGCACAATAACAGCGCCGGAGCGAGAATACACGTTATTTTTTATGGTCATACCCTTGCGCAGACGATTGGTTTGAACTCTAAGCTGTGTCATGGTAATTAACCTACCTTACTTTTTTCTATAAGACTATTATAATGAATTCTGAAAAAAAGAAAAGTAGAAAATGTGGAAAAGAGGGATCTTTTCTTGAAAAGAAAGGGAGTCTTTGGTAAAATCATAAAAAAACGGAACAGGAGAGGCAGGATGGGGAAGGGAAAAATCTTGATTGTGGAAGATGATCATGCGCTGAATTATGGTGTTGCGCTTTCTCTGGGAAAGGATAGGGTGCTTCAGGCGCACACGCTTTTTGAGGCAAGAAAGCTGCTTGACAGTACGGTGGAGCTGGTGATTCTGGACATTAATCTTCCTGATGGGAGCGGGTTAGATTTTTGCAGGGAGCTTCGCAGATCCAGCAGCATCCCCGTGATTTTTTTGACGGCGAACGATATGGAGATCGATATTGTGACAGGGCTTGAGATGGGAGCGGATGACTATATTACTAAGCCGTTTTCTTTGATGGTGCTGAGGGCGCGGGTCAATGCCGTGCTTCGCAGGAAGGAGCCGGAAGAGGCTAGGTTTGAGCAGGGCGCTTTTTCTTTCGATTTTGACCAGATGCTTTTCTTTGCAGATGGAAAAAGCGTGAGCTTGAGCAAAACGGAGCAGAAGCTTCTTAGGCTTTTGGTGACGAATCGGGGTGTGACGCTGACGAGAGAGCTTTTGATTGACCGCATCTGGTCTGACGGCGCGGCGTATGTGGAGGAAAATGCATTGTCTGTGACCGTGAGGCGTCTTCGGGAGAAGCTGCCCGGAATTCCGATTAGAACGGTGTATGGGGTAGGGTATAGTTTTGAGAAAGAGGAATAGAGAGATGGATATTATCAATCTGTTGTTGTCAGTGATATGTTTTCTTCTGGCAGCGTTGTGGATTGGCTATAAGAGAGTGGAAGAGATATTGGATCGTATGGATCGGATGATAGATGCCGCGATAGATGGCACTTTGAGTGAGAAGCATTTTTCTGAGGAGTATTTATCCAGACTGGAGGCAAAACTGTGCCGTTATCTCTCGTCAGGCAGCATAGCAAAACGACTGCTTACCGAACAGAAAGAGGCGACAGAAGTCTTGGTGAGCAATATTTCTCATCAGACAAAGACGCCTATCGCCAATATCCTTCTTTATTCACAGCTTCTTAGAGAAGCGTTTCAAAATGAGGATGGATGTGAAGAAATAGAACAAAAAGAGGAGGCTGCCAAGGAGGAGAGGGAGCTTGCCAAGCAGATTGAACAGCAGGCGGTAAAGCTGGATTTTCTCATTCAGTCTTTGATTAAAATTTCTAGGCTTGAGAATGGAACAATAGCGCTTGTTCCAAAGTTTCAGCAAGTGAAAAATATATTTGATAGAATCGATGTTCCTGCTCTTGCAAGGGAGAAAAATATCGCGGTAGAGCTGCCGGAGGTGAGGGCGGATATTACCGCCTTTTTTGATTGCAGGTGGACGGAGGAGGCTTTGTACAACATTCTGGATAATGCAGTAAAATACACTCCTTCGGACGGCAGGATCTGCGTATCTGTGAGAGAATATGAGATGTTTGTGCGGGTTGATGTCGCCGATACGGGCATAGGGATCGCGGAGGAGGAGATGGCGCGTATTTTTCTGCGGTTTTATCGCTCGCCCCATGTCAGCGAGGAGAAGGGTGCAGGGATAGGGTTGTATCTGGCGCGGGAGATTATTGGGAAGGAGGGCGGTTATATCAAGGTATCGTCCAAAGTTGGAAAAGGCTCTGTTTTTTCTGTCTATTTGTCAAAATAATCAATTCTTTCAAGACTGTAAGAATTTAGAAAGAGTGTGGAAAGATTCTTTTGTTAGATTCTATATGGGAAAAGAATGATAATTAGCCTGTTCAGGGAGGCAGATTTCATGATTTGTTTTGACCAGATAATATGGCAAAGGAAGGGAGATTATATGAGCAGTATATTAAGGACGACGGATCTTAAGAAATATTATGGAAGCGGTGAGACGGTCGTGAGGGCGCTTGACGGTGTAAATTTTTCCGTGGAGGACGGAGAGTTTGTGGCTATCGTGGGAACGTCAGGAAGCGGGAAATCTACATTGCTCCATATGATTGGAGGACTTGACAGACCGACCTCCGGGAAGGTGGAGGTGTCGGGGAAGGATATTTTTTCTCTTAAGGATGATGAGCTTACGATATTTCGGCGCAGAAAGATAGGCTTTGTGTTTCAAAATTACAATCTAGTTCCCGTTTTAAATGTCTATGAGAATATTGTGCTTCCCGTGGAGCTAGATGGAAATCAGGTGGATCAAAAGCATCTTGACAGCATTATCCGCATACTTGGCTTGGAGCAGAAAACAGGGCGTCTGCCGGGCGAGTTGTCGGGAGGGCAGCAGCAGAGGGTGGCGATAG
>CAMWWW010000296.1 GCA_947178015.1 uncultured Clostridia bacterium | reverse complement strand
AAATAAATCTCTTTCTATTGTTATTTCTTGTTTGACAATGGCTTCTTTTAGCTCCTCTTCATCCAGTAAGCGACTAATTCTTGTATCAAATACATTCCATAATATCTGATGAATCTCTTTCGTTTCATTTTCTCTTGCAAGATGGCCAATACTTGTATTATAAAATATAGCCAAAGGTGATTTTTCATTCAGCACGAAATTACAATCCTTGGCAGCCATTCTTTTCATTCTTGCTAATACCTGAAATCCAAGATTTTCAAATAATTCTTTCTTCTCTTCTGGATTTTTCGTTAAAAATTCCAAAACATACTCTTGCTGATCCAGTTTCTTTAATATGTCAGATAAATCAGAAAAATCTATAGTATAATATAAGATTCTATTTACACCATGGTCTTCCTGTACTATTATCATGGACTTCTCAGCATAATACCCTTCTATTTCTTCTTCCATAATATAAAGAAGTCTTTTATAATCATTAGTCTGCATCAATCCATAATTCTTAATCGATTCTAGAAATCTAATTCCTTCTATTTTTTGCATGATAATTCAATCTCCCCACTGCTTCTCGCAGCCAACAGATCAGGCAATCTCCCCCCCGTGTAAAATTTCACCATTCTATCCGTCTCTTCTATGCTGTCTTCCCCTTCTTTTCTATTTTCTACTGTCATTTTATATCTCCAGATTTCCCACTCTTTCTCTCCTCTTTTTATTTTCGGAAACGGCATTATATTTGTTCCGCTATAATCCATCGCACGAAGAAAGGCATATTTCTTATCTAGATCCCAATCCAAATCCATATATCCTCCATTCGGCATGTCTTTTTTCAAATACAGCCTTGTTTTTTCTGTTGGAGTATATGTTTTATACTGACCTGTCAAAATCATTTCCACATTCTCTTCCAACAACTTCACTCCAAGCTCAAATGATTTTAACAATACTTTCATTGCTGTATCATGTTCTTCTATTCGAAATTTTCTTTGACAGATGATCCCTCCTGCATCAATCCCTGCTGTCACCTCATGCCATGTTGCTCCCGCATATTGCTGTTGTTCAAAGATTTCCCATGTGGGTGCGTTCATTCCTCTATAAAAGGGAAGTGGTGCTATATGCAGATTCATTATCTTTAGATTTTGTTTTTCAATCACCTCACGCGGAAATAAATAGCTATTATGCGCACTTACTATTAAGGTCTGTCCTGTGATGGAAAGCAAAAAGTTTTTGAGCTCACATTTTTCTATACAAAGAAATGCGATCCCATTTCTATCACAAAATTTTTGAGAAAAAGAGGAATTCTCCTTCTCAGTAATGAGAGATACAACATCTCTTCGATATTGATGCAGAACCCTTAAGCAGTTATCTGCCGTTCTTCCATTTCCTATTAAATAAATCTTCTCATATACCACAACATACTCCTTATAAATTCGATTCGATTATTTCACAATACTCCAATCTGCCAAAATCCAATATCATCCCTCCCCACGCAAGTCCTGATCCAAATGCGGAAAAGCAGCATCGATACTTGTCCGCTAAAAGTTTTTCTCTTAAATTTAATGCCGCTGTCAAGGGAATAGAAGCACCACTCGGATTTCCATACGTTTCCACCAGATTCATTGGAAGCTTTTCTTCTGGTATTTTTGCTTTTTCTGCAAGTTTTTGCAGCATAAATCGGTTTGGCTGATGAAAGAGAAAATAATCGATACTATCCGCACTCTCTCCTGTTTCCTCAAGCATATGTACAAGTAATGGGGGAACTTCTGTCTGTACAAAACTAAATACTCCGCTTCCATCCATATGCATATGATCCAAAGAGCGGACATTTCCATCTCCCTGCTCTATCATTTTGGCAGTCTCTGGCGTGCTTGGCATACGAAAGGCTCCTGCTGGTATTTTTAGTGCATCTCCCCTGCTTCCATCCATATGCATCTCATAATATATATCACCTGCCTTCGCATCCTGCTCTATTACAGTAATCGTGGCGGCATCTCCAATAAGCGGGAAATCATTTCGGTCCATCTTTGATATTTTATGACTTAAGACATCCCCATTTACAAGGATTATCTTTTTATCTTTCCTATGTTCCAACAACAAATATGCTTCCATAAGGCCAATTAAAAATCCACAGCATCCCTGTGCAATATCTAGACATAGGACATCGGAAGCCAAGCCAAATTCGCCTTGAAGCATGGTACTGATATGTGGAACAAAATAGTCGGGACATAACGTTACAACAAGAATCGCACCGATCTCTCTTTTATCTATCCATTCCTTCTGAAACATATAGCGCAATCCATAAGATGCAAAATCGAAAACAGTCGTACCTGTCTTTGACAACCTGTGTTTTTCAAATCCCATCACTTTCTTTAACCGCATGGTCTGCTTTGCAGGAAAGGAATAATTGCCAACCTCGTCATCAAAATATCCCACTGTCTCTGGAAGTATACCCAAGATGGACGAGATTTTCTTTTCTCGAAATATAGTCTGCATTAATTTCTTCCCTCACTTTTTTCCACCACACGGATTATATCTTCTATGCTGAAAAAATTCTCTGGAACAGTGTCCATCCCATCAATCTTTTTTTGATATTTTTCCTCCAACATACTAATTAAAGTGATAATATCAAAGGAATCCAATAATCCATCCTCAATAAAATTACTGCTTGTGACAAAATCAAACTCAGGTCTAATTTCGTTTAACATATCCAAAATTTCTTTCTGCTTTCCTTCTAGCATTTCTATCTTTACTCCTTCGCCGTCTCAAGACTCTCTTTTAATTTTATTCGATCTATTTTTCCATTCAGATTCAAAGGCATTTGACTTAGCTTTTTGTATAGAGTAGGAAGCATATACTCTGGCAAAATTGCTGCTAATCGCTCTCGTATCTCCTTTGGTTCGATATCGCCAGTATAAAATAACACAAGCTGATCGCCAACGACACGATGTACACAGCAATTTCTCTGTACTCCTTCTACCGCGGAGACAGCCGTCTCAATCTCTCCCAGCTCAATTCTGTGCCCTGTATGCTTCACCTGAGAATCTTCTCTTCCATCATAGATAAGCTCTCCCCGCTCATTATAGTGGACAATATCCCCGGTGCGATAAATCTTCTCTTCATACAGGTTATGGAATGGATTCTGGACAAAAACCTCTTTTGTTTTTTCTGGATTGTTATAATACCCCAGAGAAAGAGAGGTACCCCTC
>CAMWWW010000295.1 GCA_947178015.1 uncultured Clostridia bacterium | reverse complement strand
TGTTCATCCAGAGCGCACTGGTTTATGCCTACTATCTGTTGCCGTTTTCCATGATCGTGGTTTGTGTGATGATTGCAGGGAGGGAAACTGGGAATAATGGTCTATTAAAAATGCTGGCTCTGCCGATAAGCCGGTATATGCTTTCCATGGCAAAATTCTGTGTGCTGGTGTTCTATTTGTTTATGGAGATGGTCGTTTTTCTTGTGGTTTTTGTTATTGCCGGGATAGTCGCCACAAGCACAATGGGCGTGGAGGAAGCGCTGCCTGTTTTTGAGCTGGTGAAATGGTGTATCGGGTTGTTTCTGACAATGCTGCCATGCGTGGGTGCTATGTGGGCGGTTACGGTATTGTTTGAAAAGCCGCTGTTTTCGGTAGGGCTTAATCTCCTCCTTGTTATTCCCGGCGTGCTGGTCGCTAATACGCCTTTATGGATCGCATACCCGTATTGTTACAGCGGCTATCTGGTGTCTTGTTCCCTCCATGATTATACGGCGCAGGCAAACACATTGGCATTTTCCCTGTTCCCGTTCCTGCCGGCTGCGGTGCTGGTATTTGTACTGTTGCTTGCGTCAGCCGTTACACAATTTGGAAAAAAAGAAATGAGGTAAATGATTGTGGTTCTTCTGATCGAATAAAATATTTCACTGCCTTTACGCCGGTTTCCATATTCGAGATAGCCTGAATTTTGGAAACCGGGGACTGCGCCGCTTTCCAGTACAGTCCACATGCGCATATTTGGGTGATCTGTTTTTCTCTTAATCTTGCCGCAAACGCTCTATGATACTGACTTTAGCAATTTGCCGGTACAAAATCGCCGGTATTGCCACAGCCAAAAGGATAAGAAACGGATAGATCACCAGCATGGGCCATATGATAAATTGATAGGTAAAGAACCAGATTCCGCTTGAAATCCCCTGTACAACCACCACAGAACACAACACACTAAGGAGGAGCGATGTGAGGATCGTTCCCACAGCATAATACATTCCCTCAAAGTAGAGAATACGTTTTAATTGTTTCCCCGTCATGCCGATGCTTTGGAGCATGGCAAATTCCTTTTTGCGGGTGATAACGCTTGTCAGAACGGAGTTGACAAAGTTTGCAATACCGATGATGCCGATAATAAGGCTTAACGCCCCGCCGATGGTGAGGATAAGGGCGGTAAGGTCGTCAAAGGAGCTGACGTAGGTTGCCTTGGATTCATAATCCATACTTGGCTCCACACGATTGATATAGTCGTTTAAAAATTCTGTCATTTCCATTTCTGTTCCCTCTTTCACATCAAAGGGAAAGCTGACCAGATGGGGGTTATCACACAACGGCAGGAAGATTTCTGTCGGAAGGTAGAACCGGGACTCGCCTGTGTTGCGTGTGGTGGCCGTATTCTCGTTGGCCCGAATTTTTGCCATAATGATAAAATCATAGCTGTCCGTGATGGTAGTGGAAAGTGTTGTCAGATGCTTTAGGTGGTTGATCCGCACGGTATCTCCCACGTTGATATTAGGATTATCTAGGATGGTTCCATCGTCCTTACACTCCACGCTCAGCAGGATATATTTTCCTGATTTCAGCTTTTCCATGTCAATGGTTCCATCTATGGTTTCCATGCCGTTTAGCAGAAAATCGTCCGCGCCGTACAATCTAACAAAGGGATTGCCGTTTTGGTCCTTGTTGTAGCTGAAAAAGGCGCTATGTTCTGTGGAAAACGGTTCTTCCAACAACCAAGAAGTATAGAGCCTGCCGCCATCCTCGAAATTTTTGTTTTGTTTGACGGCTTCAATGAAACTCTCTGACAGGTCGTTTTCATTTTTTTCAACTTGGTACTGGAAGTAGTTCGCGGTAGAGATCACAAAGTCTGTATCTAAAAATCTTGCGATATACTTATCTATATCAAACCCGCCGGACAGAGTGAATATGGTGTTGAACAACACCAAACTTAATGTCATGGACACAATGACCAGCATCGTGCGCTTGCGGTTACGGCTCAGGTTTGCAAGCGCCATAAAGTGGAGCTTTGCGCCGTGGGTTGATTTTTTATCTTTGGTCTGGATCTTTCCAAACGCCGTGTCATTCTCCGTATAGCGAATGGCCTCGATTGCCGAAACCATACCGGCGATCTTAGCGGGCTTGCGAACGCTGACAAAAACGGTAAAAAGGGCGAAAGCCGAGGAGCCGATAAAGATAAGCGGATTTACCGTTACTTTGATACCGGCGTCCGCGGTATAACTTGTTCCGTTCATCAGGAAAGGAACCAAGGCCCGGCCGATGAAGAAGCCCGCCAGCAGACCGATCGGAATACCAATCAGGGAAAGCCGGAGCGCCTGCCGGTTGATAAGCCGCCGGATCTGCCGTTTTGTTGTTCCCAGCGTTTTTAACTGTCCATAAGATTGAATATCCTGAATGACAGAGATCTGGAAAATATTGTAGATAATCAAATATCCCGTAAGGATAATCAACAGAACGCCGACAATGCCGGAGATCAGCATGGCGGGATTGTCCGTGAATGAGCCGCTCTGGTAAGCTGGACTGACGCGGGCGATTACATAATTGTCGTCCGATCGGCTGCCGCCCATCGTATCGCAGGTATAGCCCGTTTCAGAAAGAAGACGGTGGAGCTGGGCTTCTATATTGCCGTTTCCTTTAAACAGCACGTAGGCGGAGACAACACCAGAATAATCATTGTCCACAGGATACGTATAGGTCAGAATATCCGAATGGGCATCCACAAAGGCTTTTGATACAATCAGCCGCCCGATGTTGCTTAAACTGTCCGTTTCCCAAAAACCGCAGAGGGTGAAATCGGTGGTGTATATCTTCCCTTTTACTTCATAGGTCAGAGAAACGATTTCTCCGATCTGCGCCGGTACGCCCAGAGCGTCCAGCGTCTTTGTATCCACGATAATCTCGTTTTCTGCTTCGGGCCGACGGCCTGTTGTGGGCGTATAGCGGGCGAATTCCAAGGCGGTATCATCCATATACCACAGATCCGATCGCCAGCGTTCTAGGCCAACATTTTTTAGCCGATAAGAGATCGCTTTTGTGTATGCAATACGGTCAATTAAGGAATTTTTTGCCAAATCGTTGTAAACGTCATCGCTGATATAACTGAAGCCGGCTTGCCCATCACCGCCAGCTTTGCGGATGTTCTGATCGTGAATGGTGTCCATCAGACCAGAGCCAAGGGTGAAAATCGTGGTAAAAAGTATGG
>CAMWWW010000294.1 GCA_947178015.1 uncultured Clostridia bacterium | reverse complement strand
GTTCGTTTCTTTTATAATTTCATGCATATAGATCACAGAAGTGTGGCAGAATTCTCCTTAGAATCATAATCTGTTTCTAAGGAATTAGGAAAGAATCAATCCTTACATCTGACTTGTCTGAATCTTCTTATGCCGCGTTGTCGTCAATCGGTGTATTTTAAGTACGCCCTATTCCTTTGTCCAGCATAAAAAGATTTATCCTGCGTCATCTGTAAAGTAAATTCTTAACCGTTCCTTAGATGAAGATTGGTTGAGAAAGGAAATTTATATGATTACTGCTATGTTTCTAGGTGTTATGATCCCATTTGTGGGAACATCACTTGGCGCCGCCTGTGTTTTTCTGCTCAAGCACTCCATTAAGCCAAAGATTCAAAAAGGTCTTTTAGGATTTGCGGCAGGTGTTATGGTTGCTGCGAGTGTCTGGTCGCTGCTAATACCGGCGATGGATATGTCGGATTCTATGGGAAAGCTTGCATTTTTGCCTGCGTCGGTGGGATTTTTGACAGGCATTGCATTTTTGCTTGCTATGGATAAGCTGATTCCGCATCTGCATATGGATAAAGATGAACCGGAGGGACCACGTGCGGGGTGGAAAAAGTCAACCATGATGATGTTAGCTGTCACAATTCACAATATACCAGAGGGTGCGTCCGTGGGGATTGTGCTTGCTGCCGCCGCAAGCAGCCAGACTATGATCACAGCGGCTTCTGCGATGGTTCTCTCGATTGGGATAGCGATACAGAATTTCCCAGAAGGTGCAATTATCTCGCTTCCGATGAAGGAGGAGGCAGGAAAGGGGAAAGCATTTTTATATGGCGTGCTTTCTGGCGTAGTGGAGCCTATAGCGGCTGTGGCGACCATCTTTTTATCCGCTTATGTAGAGGGAATCCTGCCCTATATGCTTGCATTTGCTGCGGGAGCGATGATCTATGTAGTGGTGGAGGAGCTGGTGCCGGAAGCGGCGGAGGGCGAACAGTCTGATATTGGAACAATTGGCTTTGCAGTAGGATTTGTTCTAATGATGATTATGGATGTCGCTCTTGGTTAAAGCATATAAGTGTGATTTTTTGAAGAACGTAGATGAATTGTATAAAAAAATATTTCTATCTTGCAACAAATGAAGGAGCCATGGACACTATTCTTATGAAAAGAGGAAGGGGCTCCTTGTTATTTACTACAAAGCTTGTGTTTGCGCTGTTCTCACAAGCTTCCTTGGTACAACGAGCAGCGCAGAAATGAGGATAAACATGAAAAAGAAAAGAAAGTATTTATTATTGTTATGTATGGTTTGCATTGTGGCAGTTGTCGCCGGTTGCGGCAGAAAATCAAATTCAATGTCGGAAGATATAGCAATGAATCAGACGGCGGCCGCCATGAAAGATATGAGTACGGCAGATAGCGGCGGACTTTATGCAAGCGTGAGCGGGCAGTATGATAGGGCGATCGAGGAGGAGGGAGACGAGAGAGCAGGCATACAGCAGGAGAATGGCAATCGCAAGCTAATAAAGACCGTGTCGATGGATGCAGAGACGGAGGATTTCGATGGTTTAATCGAAAAGCTTCAAAAACGTGTAGAGGACCTAAAGGGATACATAGAAAATTCGAATGTCAGGGGAAATGTTCGCTATAATGAGAACCGCCATTCTAGTATGACCATCCGCATCCCCAGCAGCGAGCTTGAGAACTTTGTGAATGAGGTGGCGGAGATTTCTAATATTATTAGAAAGTCTGAGTCAGTTGAGGACATTACGCTGAACTATGTGGATGTAGAGAGCCGCAAGAAGGCGTTGGAGATAGAGCAGGAGCGCCTGCTTTCTCTTCTTGAAAAGGCAGAGAGTGTGGAGGATATTATTGCAGTAGAAAGCAGGTTATCGGAGGTTCGCTATGAGCTTCAGTCCTATGCTTCCAGACTTCTTGTCTATGATAATCAGGTGGAGTACAGTACCATCAATCTAAGTATCAATGAAGTGAAGCGTTTGACACCACAAGAAGAGCCGACTGTGTGGGAGAGAATCGCGACAGGATTTGTTGACAATTTAAAGGGAGCGTTAAAGCTTTTAGAAAATCTTGCTGTGGCAGTCCTTGTGCTGATTCCTTACTGGGGGATATTTGTCCTGCTGATTGTGGCAGCAGTGGTGGTATGTAAGGCTATTTATAAGACGCAAAAAGGCAAAGTGGTCAAAAAAAAGAAAATAGAAGAAAAATCGGAAGAAAAAACGGAGTAAGGAAGCGAAAAGGCTGCCAACAAAACTGGCAGCCTTTTTGATACACCTGAAGGGAGTCGAACCCTCTCACACGGCTCCGGAGGCCGTTGCTCTATCCATTGAGCTACAGGTGTAAAAGCACTTTCTTATATTAACACAGATTATGGAAAAAGTCCAGCAGAAAATCAACCGATCCACGAAATTCAAACTCCTGAAGTAAATGATAAATAGTATAGTTTTATGTAATGGCGATTTGTGTAATCATTTTCGAGAAAGGTCCACATAGCCAGCTCTGCTATTTCCTCCGTCACCCCGCTCTCGCTTAGTGAAAAACGTAGCGGACAGTAAGCTCGTGAAAGACCTCACTGAACCGTACCGCATAATTCGCAAGCTCATTATGCGCCGACGTTTTTCAATAGGTTCCTTGAGGAAAATAGCAGAGCTGGCTATGTTGCTTTTTTTAGTATTCCAGACATGTTTGCTTTCTACCTGTTCTTGTAACCTTACTTATATTGCTGAACATGGCTTTATTCTTTGGTATTCTATTGTATTGCTAGTTTAACAGCAAGTTACAAGTTTTTGTAAAAGTTATATTTTCATAGTTTTACATTGAATTAATATTCAATTTTTTCATGTAAAATACAGAGTGACTGAATTAAACCAATCACCCTGTATTTGTCCTGATGTTATATGTTATTCTCCACGACTGATGTCTGTTCTTTTCTTTCTAAAAACAAACGCCAAAACCACACAAACGATGTTGCCGATAACATATGGGTTGCGAAGAAGTAACGCAACGCTGGCGGGAGAAATAAACCCTTCTTTTTCTTTGCCCCACACAATTTTACCATAATTAAATCCAACGACTCCACACATTACGTTGGTCAGCAGAATTGCCAAAATGCTAAAAAGAGTGCTGAGGATTTTCATACAAATGTCTCCTTTCATTTTTTGTCCCTGATAGGCGTTTGCGAAACGCCAGACCCCGCATAAATACGGGATTCTTTTTGTCACA
>CAMWWW010000293.1 GCA_947178015.1 uncultured Clostridia bacterium | reverse complement strand
TTTCATATTTATATGAGGAGTTTACAGATTTCTGATTTTCTGAGAAAAAATATAGCGATGGTGCTTCAGGACACGCATCTTTTTACTGGGACGGTGCGGGAAAATATTCGCTATGGAAGGCTTGACGCCACGGATGAGGAGGTAGTGCAGGCGGCGAAGACAGCCAGTGCACATTCTTTTATTATGCGTTTGGAGCACGGCTATGATACGATGCTTGAGGGAGATGGAGCAAATCTAAGCCAAGGGCAGAGACAGCTTTTAAATATTGCAAGAGCGGCTATATCAAAAGCACCGATCTTGATTTTGGATGAGGCGACAAGCTCTGTTGATACCAGAACCGAGCGTCATATTGAGAGAGGTATGGATCGCTTGATGGAAGACCGAACGACCTTTGTGATTGCGCACAGGTTGTCCACGGTGAGAAATGCAAATGCGATTATGGTTTTGGAAAATGGAGAGATTATCGAGAGAGGAGACCATGAGGACCTTCTCAATAATAAAGGAAGGTATTATAACCTTTATACAGGATTAAGCGAATTGGAATAGTGTGATAACTCTATTTTATGCGCAAAATAAAGTGCCAGAGATAAGGGAGAAAAGAAAGATCCGCGTAGTTTAAAAGCTATGCGGATTCTTTTTCTTCTCGTTTTTTATTCCGAATAGTCCTCCTTGTTTCCTTGTTGTTTTCATGTTATACTAACGATAAAATGAATGTGGAAGGGCATTATAATTGTTATTGTTTAGGAGGCTGGATAGATAGAGATGAAAAATATTATGTCTGCCGTGTGCACCGTGTCCTTTGGGATTTTGCTGATTGTTTTGTTTTTGCTGGTCTTGCATGAGTATAGCGCAGCAAGTAGAGGTGCAGAGGTGAATCAAGGTGTGCTATTACAAACAGAGATGACTACAGAGCCTGAGGAAACGTCCATGTTTGTATTGGAGGAAAGTGCTTCTATGGAGGAACATACTTCTATAATAGAAGAGAGAGAATCCGTGCCGGGGGTGTTCTTGGAGCTGGGAACAGAGGAGACAGAAAAAGAAACAGAGAGCGAGACGCAAAGGAAGACAAAGACAGAGCTGTTGTTTGCCGGGGATATCTGCATACAGGATTATATTGCCGGGTATTATGACAATGCGGGAATAGGAGGTGTCGTGACCGATGCGCTGAGGGAACGGATGCTGGCAGCGGATATTATGATGGCGAATCAGGAATTTGCACTTAGTGTGCGCGGGGAGCCCATGGAGGACAAGCAGTACACTTATGAGATAGCGCCGCATTACGTCAGTATTTTTACGGATCTTGGGATTGATATTGTGACGTTGGCGAATAATCATGCGCTCGATTATGGAAGGGATGCGCTTTTGGATTCCTTTGATGCGCTGGATGGTGCAGGGATTTTGTATGTGGGAGCGGGAAAGAATTTTGAGCGGGCGAAGAAGCTTGAGATTATAGAGAAAAATGGCGTTCGTTTTGGTTTTTTGGCGGCTTCTCGCGTGATACCAGTGACGGATTGGAATGCGGGCTTTGATACGCCGGGGATGTTTACCACCTATGATCCGTCGGCTCTGATCAGGGAGATTGAAAAAGGCAAGGAGCTTTGTGATGTGCTGGTGGTTTATGTGCATTGGGGAGTGGAGAGGAATGATTTCCCAGAGGAGTATCAGAAGACCATGGCGCGCCAGTATATTGATGCCGGGGCGGATGCGGTGATTGGATCACATCCACATGTAATGCAGGGAATTGAATATTATAAGGGCAAGCCGATTGCCTACAGCCTTGGCAATTATATTTTTACCCCAAGAACAGGAATAGGGGCGATGTTTTGTCTGTCATGGAGCGAGGGGGAAGAGATGGAGGCAAAGCTGGTACCGTTTAATGCCTCCGCATTTCCTGTGAAGGAGTTGGAGCAGGAAAAGAGAGAGGATTTCTTTCGGTATATGGAGAAGATTTCTTTTGGGATAAGCATTGATGAAGAGGGAAGGATATGCTATACTCAAGATAATAAGCCTGTTAATGAACCATAAGAGGAAGGATTGGGTTTGTGTTCGTGCGGCATCCGCAAGCCTGACAAAAGAAAAAAGCCGCGCAGAAATGAGGAGGATGTATGAACGAGAGATTGTATCATTTGATGGATTGGCCTGCAATTGAGACGTTGGTGTATTCAGAGGAGGATATGCCGCGGAATCTGTTGGGACCGCATAAGGTGGAGGAAGGCATCCTGATTCAAGGCTTTTTTCCGGGTGCACGGAAGGCAGAGGTGGTGGCTGGAAGCAAGCGCTATGAGATGGAGCTTGCTGATGAAGCTGGATTTTACGCTGTTCTGCTTCCCGGCAAGAGAATTCCGGCATATCAATTTCGGGTTTCCTATGAGGAGGGAAAAGAGCAGGAGTTTGCCGATCCGTATGCGTTTGAGTCCGTTTTTGCGGAGGAGGAATTAAAAAAGTTTAATTCAGGTATTTTATACAATGTATACGAGAAGCTTGGCGCGCATCCGATGTCCATCCGAGATGTGGAGGGCGTGTTGTTTGCAGTTTGGGCGCCTATGGCGATGCGCGTGAGTGTGGTCGGTGACTTTAATTGCTGGGACGGCAGGCGTCATCCTATGCAGAGGCTAGGAGATTCTGGTGTTTTTGAGCTTTTTATTCCGGGGCTTAAGACCGATGAGATCTATAAGTATGAGATTAAGACAAGAGAAGGGCTTCCAATGTTGAAGGCCGATCCTTATGCGAATTATGCGCAGCTTCGCCCAGATACGGCTTCCGTTGTCTGTGATCTGAGGAACTTTTCTTGGAGTGATGAGGCTTGGCTTAAGAAGCGCAAGAATACGGATTATGACAAGCAGCCGGTTCTTGTCTATGAGATGCATCTGGGGTCTTTTCAAAAGCCGGAGGATGGAAGAGAATTTTATAATTACCGTGAGCTTGCGCCAATGGTTGCCGATTATATAAAAGAGATGGGTTATACTCATATTGAATTGATGCCAGTGATGGAGCATCCCTTTGATGCGTCATGGGGATATCAGGTGACGGGATATTATGCGCCGACCAGCCGTTATGGAACGCCGGAAGATTTTATGTATTTTATCAATTATCTGCACCAGCATGAGATCGGTGTGATTCTTGACTGGGTTCCGGCACATTTTCCGCGTGATGCATTTGGTTTGGCATGTTTCGATGGAACTTGCTTATATGAACATAGAGATCCCAGACAGGGAAGCCATCCACATTGGGGT
>CAMWWW010000292.1 GCA_947178015.1 uncultured Clostridia bacterium | reverse complement strand
CTTCTGGATCAACCACTTCTTTGGAGAGCTGCACCTTCACAACTTCCTTTTTGCCGGAGACTGTTACCTCCACCGCACCACCACCCGCGGCTGCGCTGAATTCCTTCGTCTCGAGCTCCTTTGCATTTTCCTCCATCTGACGCTGCATCCTCTGTGCCTGCTTCATCAGATTATTCATATTTCCCGGTACACCTCCCGGAAATCCGCCACGCTTTGCCATTTTTATTCCTCCTCACTTATTTCCATATGAATCTGGCTTTGTGCTGCAAGAAAATCAGATTTACTATCCTGTGCTTCTTGAATGAACTTCACTTCAACCGAAAGCTCCTTTTGTATCGCCTCAGATACCAGCCTTTCTATTTCTTTCCGGTTTCTTTCCTCTGCCAAATAGCCATGTGCTATCTCGTCTGTCGTTGTTATAAACAACCGGCCTTCCCCGCCTTCCTGACATCTGCACTGTCTAAGATATCCTTTTAATGGATATTTCGCTTGGCGGATTATCTCTGGCATTGCCTCCAATGCCTTTCTAATGTCCTCCGACTGCGCAGTCGGAAGACTTTCCATTATTTCTACTTTCGGCTCTTCATAAACAGACTCTATTTTTGCTTCAGAACTATGTGGATTTACAAAAGCCCCACTCTCCAGCATCTTTTCTATATTGGCAACTCTATTTAACAAAGCCTCCGTATCCCTCTCCATCTCTGGCTTTGTAAGTTTAATCAGTGTAAGCTCCGTCAGCACCCTCTTCTGTGCAGAATACCTAAGCTTTCCGGTAAGCTCTGAGAAAATGCGGATATAGCGCATCAGCACGCTGGGTTCCAGCATACCAGCCTCCTCTAACAAAGCCTTCTTGCTCTCCTTCGAGACATCCAAAAGATCCTCTGCATTGTCCGCCGCCTGTACTAATAGAAGATTTCTCATATACCATGTAAAATCCACTGTAAACTGCCCAAGGTCTCTTCCTGACATAATTAGCCCGTCAAGCTTCTGAATCACCCCAAGTGTATCCTGTGCGATAATCCTGCGCAGCAGTTGACTGAATATCTCCGTATCTACTGCTCCCAACACCTCCAGCACCTTATCATAGGTCAGCGTCTGGTTCATATGAAAAGCAAGACATTGATCCAAAAGGCTGAGTGCATCTCGATCCGAGCCGTCCGCCGCCTTTGCGATATAACGGAGCGCCTTCTCCTCTGCCTCCACTCCTTCCTTTTCAAGAAGCTCCCTTAAATGTTGCGCAATAGCATCCAGAGATATTCTCTTAAAATCATATCTCTGGCATCTGGAAAGTATGGTGATCGGTATCTTATGTGCCTCCGTGGTAGCCAGAATAAAGATCACATATGGCGGCGGCTCCTCCAGAGTCTTTAACAGAGCGTTAAATGCTCCTATGGAAAGCATATGAACCTCGTCAATAATATAAACCTTGTATTTTCCCTCTGTCGGAGAATATTGAACCTCATCGCGAATTTCTCGGATGCTGTCCACGCCATTATTGGACGCTGCGTCGATCTCTATTACATTCATAGATGCACCAGAGAGGGCAGCCCTGCACATGGCGCACGCATTGCAGGGATTTGCGCCTGTCCGGTGCCCGCAGTTGACCGCTCTTGCAAATATCTTGGCAATACTTGTCTTTCCGGTTCCGTGTGTTCCGCAGAATAAATAGGCATGCCCGATTCTGTCATTCTCTATCTGGTTTTTTAAAGTTGTGACAATATGCTGCTGCTCTTTTATCTCATCAAAGGTACTTGGACGGAACTTGCGATATAATGCGGTGTAGGACATGTCTTCTGCTCCTTATTCTTATCTTGCTATCGGATTGTCACCAAAGCAGATGCCGATGGATTTTGCCTCCATAATAATCGGATCATCAGGATTAACGGTCTTAAGCTTGCCGGCAACCTCCTGAAGCGGCACGCTGACAATCTTATTGTTGCGGATACCCGCCATATTTCCATATTCCTGCCGCATAATCATGCCTGCGGCTGCCGCGCCCAGTCTGGTGGACAGCACTCTGTCATAGGGGCATGGCTCACCGCCGCGCTGTGTATGTCCCGGCACCGTTATGCGCACCTCTTCACCTGCCATATCCTGAATGGCATGTGCAATCTCATAAGAAATACTTGGAAACTTCCAATTCTTTCTCTTTTCCTTAAATTCTTTCTTGCTGAGGGCCGCATCTTCCACCGACAAAGCTCCCTCCGCCACAGCCAATATCGTAAAGCGCTTGCCCTGCTTCTTTCTCTTATTAATCGCGTCCACCACATACTTAATATCATAGGGAATCTCAGGGATCAAAATAATATCCGCACCGCCCGCAATTCCTGCATGGAGAGTAAGCCAGCCAGCCTTATGCCCCATAACCTCCACGATAAATACTCTGCCGTGGGAGGCTGCCGTCGTATGGATGCAGTCAATCGCATTGGTTGCAATATTGACTGCGCTCTGGAAGCCAAATGTCATATCTGTTCCCCATAAATCATTGTCGATCGTCTTGGGAAGCGTCACCACATTAAGCCCTTCCTCCCTGAGCAGATTTGCCGTCTTATGACTTCCGTTCCCTCCCAGCATAACAAGACAGTCCAGCTTCAATCTCTTATAGGTCCCCTTCATCAACTGAACCTTGTCATTGCCATCTGGGTCTGGCTGTTTCATCAGCTTAAACGGCTGCCGAGAAGTACCAAGAATCGTTCCACCCTCTGTCAGGATACCAGAAAAATTCCCCGACGACATCTTCTCATATTCTCCGTACATCAGACCCTTATAGCCCTCCAAAAAGCCGAAGATGGTAACATCCTCCACATTTTCATAAAGAGTCTTTGCCACACCGCGCATCGTTGCATTCAGGCTCTGACAGTCACCGCCGCTTGTTAACATTCCAATTCTCATACATATCACATCCCATCTTTTAAAGTAAATATATTAATAAGTAGCTATTTTTTATAATAGCATGATTTTTCAATAACCTCAAGTGCACAGACAAAAAAAGAACGTCCAGATCATACTTATCATCTGTCCATTCTCCCCTTTATGTGCGTCCGGTTTTGAATCCCTCCCATAGACGTTACCTCTACAGTTAACTCAATTCAGGCACCCTCGCGGCACATGAGAGGTTCTGCTTAGTGCTGCTTCATTCCTGACCTGACACGGTTCACAGATTCCCATTGCGCAAGACCCAAACATCAACATCACTTATAGAGGGCAGCTCTACAAGAAAAGATCCGGGACCGGACATCACCCCTACTAGAGCGGATTGTAGGTACAGGGCACCGCTAACTCC
>CAMWWW010000291.1 GCA_947178015.1 uncultured Clostridia bacterium | reverse complement strand
AAATTTGTGGATGAGAATACAGAGTCGGTTGCATTGTTGCTTAGCAAATGGCTTGATGATGAATGGTAGGGATAAGGAGTATGGCGGCAAAGCAAGAACAAGAGATGTCTGGTATCCAGAAAGCGGCAATCTTGCTGATTTCCCTTGGACCAGAAAAATCGGCTACGATATTTAAGCATCTGAAGGAAGATGAGATTGAACAGCTCACTTTGGAGATCGCGAATACACGTAGCGTGTCACCTCAGACAAAGGAAGAGATTATAAACGAATTTTATGAAGTGTGTCTGGCGCAGCAATATATTGCAGAGGGCGGTATTGGTTATGCGAAGGAGCTTTTGGAGAAGGCTCTTGGCTCAGAGAAGGCGATGGCGGTTATCAGCAAGCTGACTTCTTCCCTGCAGGTTCGCCCGTTTGAATTTATTCGCAAGACCGAGCCGGCGCAGCTTCTTAACTTTATACAGGATGAGCATCCGCAGACGATTGCATTGATTTTGTCCTATCTGTCGGCACAACAGTCCGCTCAGGTGATCTCAGCGCTGCCGCCGGAGAAGCAGGCGGATGTGGCAAAGCGTATCGCACAGATGGACCGTACCTCGCCGGATGTTATCAAGGAGGTGGAGCGTGTGCTGGAGCGCAAACTTGCATCCCTCGTCAATCAGGATTACACGATTATCGGCGGTGTCGATGCTATCGTAGATATCTTGAATTCTGTGGACCGTGGTACAGAAAAGCATATTGTGGAGAGCTTGGAGATGGAAGAGCCAGAATTGGCAGACGAGATTCGCCGCAAGATGTTCGTGTTCGAAGACATTTTGCTTCTCGACGACAGGACCGTACAGAGAGTTCTCAGAGATGTGGACAACAACGATCTCTCCATTGCGCTTAAGAGTGCGAATGAAGAGGTTAAGGGGCTTATCTTTAATAACTTGTCAAAGCGTCTTGCCACAATGATTCAGGAGGATATGGAGTTTATGGGTCCTGTCCGCATGAAGGACGTGGAGGAAGCGCAGCAGAAGATTGTAAATGTTATCCGTAAGCTTGAGGATTCTGGTGAGATTGTAATCGCCCGCGGCGGAGGTGACGAGCTTGTTGTCTAATTTGTTAAAGGCTAATCAGATAAAAGAAGAAGAAGTCAGAGTGATCGATTATAATGATGTGATCACAGAAAAGCTTGAGGAGATACGCCGGCAGCTTCTCAAAGACAGTGGAATGTCGGATGAGGAGATAGCAGGAAGTTTTATGGCAGGGCTTTCAGCACCTCAGATTGAGGTTGAGCCGCAGCCCGATCCCGCGGAAGAGCTTGAGAAGGCGAGAGCGGAGGCGGAACAGCTTTTGCAGAGCGCCAGAGCGGAAGCAGAACAGATGAGAGCACAGGCGGAAGCGGAGGCGGAGGCGCTGAAGGAGCAGGGCTATCAGGAAGGCAGCCAACAGGGGTATCAACAGGGCTATCAGGAAGGCTCCCTTGCAGCGCAGGCAGAGCTTGAGCAGGAAAGGCAACAGCTTGAAGAGGAAAATAATAGAAGAGAAGCAGAATACATAGAGAGGCTGAACCAGATGGAACATGAGCTGGTGGATGTGATTATCGAAGTGGTATCACATGTCACCTCGGCGTCCTTGATAGAAAAGAAGGATATTATTCTGCATCTGATCCGCAATGCGCTGGAGCAGGCGGAGGGAAGCAAACAGTTTTTGATTCATGTATCAAAAGAGGATTATCCGGCTGTGCTGGAGCAAAAAGAAACATTGTTTTTCGTCGTTCCGCAGAGCATGGAGCTGGAAGTGATTAAGGATGCCACTCTCGCGGAGGGGCAGTGCATGATAGAGACGGATGGAGGAGTTTTTGACTGTAGTTTAGATACCCAGCTACATAGTCTTATGGCAGATATTAAGGCGCTGGCAATGCAGTAGGAGTGGTTTTCCATGAGTGTGAATGTACAGAAGTATAAAAATCTGGAGAATAAAAGCTATATCAGGAAGCTGGGAAGAGTGGTAAAGCTTGTGGGATTGACCATTGAATCACTTGGACCAAGCGCGAGCCTCAATGATCTGTGCCTGATTACCTCGAATGAGAATCGAGAGCAGACCGTATATGCGGAGGTTGTTGGTTTCCGCGATAAGATGGTGCTTTTGATGCCCTATGGGAATGTGGAGGGAATTGGACCGGGGGCTATCGTGGAAAATACCGGCGCGCCCCTTAAGGTTCCGGTTGGAGATCAGATGCTGGGGCAGGTTCTTGACGGTCTTGGCAATCTTTTGGACGGAGAGGAGATTCCGGTAGAACAGTACTATAATGCGGAGGCCGATCCGCCGGACCCTATGAAAAGGGAGATAATCAACAATATTTTGCCGCTTGGAGTGAAGGCGGTAGATGGGCTGATGACCGTTGGAAAGGGACAGAGAATCGGTATTTTCGCGGGAAGCGGCGTGGGGAAAAGTACATTGATGGGAATGTTTGCGAGAAATACGCGCGCGGACATCAATGTCATTGCCCTGATAGGAGAGCGTGGTCGTGAGGTGCGGGAGTTTATTGAAAGAGACTTGGGCACAGAAGGAATGGCCAGAAGCATTGTTGTTGTGGCGACTTCTGATAAGCCGGCGTTGATTCGAAAGAAGGCGGCGAAGACGGCGACAGCACTTGCGGAATATTTTCGAGATCAGGGTAAGGATGTGCTTTTGATGATGGATTCTCTGACACGTTTTTCCATGGCACAAAGAGAGATTGGGCTTGCTTCTGGTGAGCCTCCGGTTTCGAGGGGATATCCGCCAAGCGTATATTCGGAGATGCCAAAGCTCCTTGAACGCGCAGGAAATTCATCGAGAGGCTCTATCACTGGATTGTACACGGTTCTGGTAGATGGAGATGATTTTAATGAACCTATCACGGACACGGCGAGAAGTATTCTGGATGGACATATTATGCTTTCCAGAAAACTGGCACACAAAAATCATTATCCGGCGATTGATGTGATGCAGAGCATATCCAGATGTATGAGTCAGATAGCGGAGTCGGATCATAAGAAGCTTGCAGGTAAGATGAAGAATGTTATGGCTACCTATGCAGATGCAGAGGATCTGATTAATATCGGAGCTTATAAGTCTGGAAGCAATAAAAATATAGATTATGCAATAGAAAAAATTGATGAGGTCAATGCGTTTTTAATGCAGGATGTGGATGAAAAAGTGACATTCGAGGAGATGCTTGTCTCATTGAAGGAGATTTTTGAACAATAGGTTATGAGATAAAATGGAGGCGTGTCCATGCTGAAATTCCGGTACAGTATGC
>CAMWWW010000290.1 GCA_947178015.1 uncultured Clostridia bacterium | reverse complement strand
CTACGTTTTTCACTAAGCGAGAGCGGGGTGACGGAGGACTATAGGCGATTCTCTTCGCGGACCCTTCCCGAAAATGATTACACAAATCGCCTTTACATAAATCTATACAAATCACTATTTTAATCGACTTATAATATAGGTATAGATATCCTCACTATGGTTTTTCCAGTTCATGCACATATGCTCTGCAATTGTCTCATCAGGAGCAGATAGGTTTAGTTCGATCAAGGGTGTTTTTCCTTCTTTTATCTGGCAGTGGACTATATAATCACCGTTGGTGGTTTTATAGTAATCGGATTGTGTTCCAGACTCATTTCTAAGCTCATAACTGTTTTCTTTTAGAAAGTTGTCAATTTCTTCTTTAATCGGATCGGAGATCCGGTTGGAGAAAAATCCAAGTGTTTCGGTGCCCTGTTCGGTAATTTGGTAGCGTGAGGTGCTTCCGGCGGTCTTGACATAGATCAAACCGGACGAGAGCAGCTCAGAGATCACTTGCTGCAGGGTGAAATAATTGGTATATTCCTTTTCCAGAATAAATTCGGAAAGCTGCGTATTTGTAAGAGGAAAATTTACCTTATTTAACATATAAAGTACAATTAGTTTATATAAGGTTAATGCTTCCGGGGACATAAATACCTCCTTCCTTGATAAGCGCCGCGCCGTGTCATCTCGGCGTGCAGAGTATTGAGAATCGTCCATTTCTGAAGGCTCCATAAGGGAGCGATCAGAAGCTTTTGTGGTCCGTCTCCAGTCAGGCGGTGGATGACAATTTCCGGCGGCAACAGCTCAATAGCATCGATTAGGATGTCGATATATTCTTCAAAAGTGAGCACGGGAAAGCTTCCTTTTTCATAGTAATCTGCCAGATCGGTGTCTTTTAGTACATGAAGAAGCTGCAGCTTTATGCCGTGAATACCAGACTGGGAGAGATACGATACCGTGGACAGCATGTTTTCTCTCGATTCGTGAGGGAGTCCCAGAATTACGTGGGCGATCACTGGGATGGAGAGCTTTTGTAATTTGTTGAGCGCGCTCTCAAATACAGAGAGAGGATAACCTCTTCGAATAAAGAGAGCGGAGGACTCGTGGATGGTTTGTAAACCTAGCTCAATCCAGATGGGCTTTTGGCGGCTTAAGCGGGCAAGGAGTGCGAGAGTCGCATCAGATAGACAGTCTGGTCTTGTGGCGATCGAGAGAACGGCGATCTCCGGGTGGGTGATCGCTTCCATAAAGATACGCTCCAGATAGTCCACAGGCGCATAGGTGTTGGTAAATGCCTGAAAGTATGCGATATATGGCCCATTTTTTTGTTTTTTGCCGATCATTTGTTTTGCGGTGTCTATCTGTTGTGTGATGGTAAGCTGCCGCGAGGGAGTGAATTCACCAGAACCGCCGCGGCTGCAGAAGATACAGCCGCGGGTTCCTAATGTGCCGTCGCGGTTTGGGCAGGTCATGCCTCCGTCGAGCGCGAGCCGGTACAATTTTTTTCCGTAGGTGTTTTTTAAGTAGGAATTTAGTGAATAATAGGGTTTTCCATTCCAGATAGTCATATTAGCGGATATGATTTTTGACTGCCTCGCTCACGAGCTGAGCAACTCTTGGGTCAAAGGGCTGCGGCATAATATTGTCCTCGTTCAGCTCGTTATCCGGCACAAGGTTTGCGATGGCTGTGGCTGCGGCAAGCTTCATCTCTTCTGTGATCTGCACGGCGCGGCCCTCTAAGGCTCCCTTAAAGATGCCGGGGAAAGCGACAACATTGTTGATCTGGTTTGGAAAATCGGAGCGTCCGGTGCCGATCACCTTTGCCCCCGCTTTTTTTGCTAGATCTGGCATAATCTCAGGGACTGGATTTGCCATGGCAAAAAGAATGGCGTCGTGGTTCATGGAGGATACCATCTCTTCCGTCACAATATTTGGCGCTGACACGCCGATAAAGATATCGGCACCCTTTAGAGCGTCAGCAAGAGAGCCGGTGCGCCCAGAAAGATTTGTCACCTCCATCATTCGCTCCTGCATCCAGTTTAAGTCTTCGGATGCTTTGGATAGTATGCCAGATTTGTCACAAAGGATAATATCGGGAAAGCCATAGGTTAGCAAGAGCTTTGTGATGGCGATTCCAGCAGAGCCGGCGCCATTGACTACAATGTGACAGTCTTCTTTTTTTCTGTTTGTGACGCGCAGTGCATTGATCACGCCGGCGAGCACCACGATGGCAGTGCCGTGCTGATCGTCGTGGAATACTGGTATATCTAACATTTCCTTTAAGCGCTCTTCGATCTCAAAACAGCGCGGTGCAGAGATGTCTTCCAGATTAATGCCGCCAAAGGCAGGTGCAATCGCGGCGACGGTTCTTATAATTTCCTCCGTATCCTGCGTGTCAAGGCAGATCGGGAAGGCATTGACGCCGCCAAATTCTTTGAAAAGTGCTGCTTTGCCTTCCATAACGGGCATAGCTGCATAGGGACCGATATTTCCAAGTCCCAGCACGGCGCTTCCGTCCGATACAACCGCCACGGTGTTCGCCTTGATGGTGTAGCGGTAGGCAGCTTCTTTATCTTCTGCGATTACCTTGCAGGGTTGTGCGACGCCCGGCGTGTAGGCGAGCGCCAGAGCTTCTCTTGTATTGATGGGGGCTTTTGATATGGTCTCGATCTTTCCATTCCACTCCTCATGCAGTAACAGGGCTTTTTCGTTCGTTGTCATGGTTATCCATCCTTTTTATATAATAGTTATCGTGCCGTTATTTTGGTTATGAAATAACGGGAACAAGTCCATTGTAGCATAGAAAAAGAAATGAAATCAATAGGGCAAATGTAAAAAATGACTTTCTATTTTAGAAATTATGTTGTATAATAGATGCATCCAGAAGATCTGTACGTCTGTATATTTTATTTTTTTGAAGTCGTATGCTTAGAATCAGAGTAAGATACCCATTTTGATAAGGCAAATAAAAACAGGAAAAAACCGGAAGGAGTAGAAATATGAGAGAAAAACTGGAGACATTACCTTTAACTGAGTTAAAGGCTATTGCAAGAGGAAAGGGGATCAAAAATATCTCTTCTATGAAGAAGAGTGAGGTGATTGATGTTTTGCTTCAATATAGCGAGAAGGAAGAAAAGGAAAAGGCAGCAGGAGAGAGGGCGGAAGAGAAAAAAGTAGAGAGACGGACGGACAAAAGAGAAGATTCCGAGAGAAAAGAAGATAAAGAGAAAAAAGAAGAAAAAAGAGAAGAGAGAAAGGAAGAGCGGCCGATGGTCCAAGCGGTGAGCGAGGAACTGATCGCCGTGGAGATTCCAAAGAATATATC
>CAMWWW010000289.1 GCA_947178015.1 uncultured Clostridia bacterium | reverse complement strand
CGTATTGGTCCGATCACTGCCGTCATACCACTTTTTCGACGGAGCTTACCAATGTTACCGTTCAGGACGGCTATTTTAAGGAGCCTCTGGAAAAAACATATCAGGAATATCTGTCGGATCATAAGGAGATCTTTCAGGGCAGAGAGGATAAATTTGTCTGCCTTATGGATCTTGCCCTGATGGCGATGAGAAAGCTTAAGAAAGAAGGCAAGCTTGCCGATCAGGAGGAGAGTGACGAGATCAACGCTTGCAGCATTGTGGTACCAGTGGAGATTACCTACGAGGATGGAAGGACAGAGACAGAAGAGTGGCTGGTGAATTTTAAGAATGAGACACACAATCACCCAACGGAGATTGAGCCATTCGGCGGCGCTGCAACCTGCTTGGGCGGTGCAATCCGCGATCCGCTGTCCGGGAGAACCTACGTATATCAGGCTATGCGTGTGACAGGTGCAGCCGATCCCACCACTTCGCTTGATGCGACATTAAAAGGAAAGCTTCCCCAGAAGAAGCTGGTGCGCGGTGCAGCGGACGGTTACAGCTCCTATGGAAATCAGATCGGTCTTGCCACTGGCTATGTAAAAGAGATCTATCATCCCAATTATGTGGCAAAGAGAATGGAGATTGGCGCTGTTATGGGTGCTGCGCCGAGAAAGAGTGTCATTCGAGAAACCTCCGATCCGGGTGATGTGATTATTCTGCTTGGAGGCAGAACTGGCCGCGACGGCTGTGGCGGAGCGACGGGTTCCTCTAAGGTGCACACGGAAAGCTCGATTGAGACCTGCGGCGCCGAGGTACAAAAAGGCAATGCCCCCACGGAGAGAAAGCTTCAGAGGCTGTTCCGCAGGGAGGAGGTAAGCCGCCTTATCAAGAAATGCAATGATTTCGGAGCGGGCGGAGTATCCGTTGCCATTGGAGAGTTGGCGGCCGGATTACGCATTAATCTGGACAAGGTGCCAAAAAAATACGCCGGCTTGGACGGAACGGAGATCGCCATCTCAGAGTCGCAGGAGCGCATGGCTGTGGTGGTAGATAAAAAAGATGTGGAAGCGTTTCTTGCCTATGCAGAGGAGGAGAATCTGGAAGCTGTCGAGGTGGCGGTTGTGACAGAAAACCCAAGACTGCTGATGGAGTGGAGAGGAAAGGAAATTGTGAATATTTCCAGAGCCTTCCTAGATACCAACGGGGCACATCAGGAGACCGAAGTACTTTTGGATATTCCTTCGGAAGACTGCGGATATCTGGAGAAAAAGTCCGTGGAAAATGTGCGGGAGGCATGGCTCTCAAAATTGAGTGATCTAAATGTTTGCTCACAAAAGGGGCTGGTGGAGATGTTTGACGCGTCCATAGGCGCAGGCTCCGTCTATATGCCATATGGAGGAAAATACCAGCTAACTGAGGTACAGACCATGGTGGCGAAGCTTCCCGTATTAAAAGGAAGCACAGAGACAGTGACAATGATGAGCTACGGTTTTGATCCCTATCTGTCAAGCTGGAGTCCCTATCATGGCGCAGTTTATGCAGTGGTAGAATCTGTGGCAAAGATTGTGGCAGCAGGCGGCGACCTGCATCATATTCGCTTTACCTTCCAAGAGTATTTTAGACGTATGACAGAAGATCCTTCCCGCTGGAGCCAGCCATTTGCGGCACTTTTGGGTGCCTATGCAGCCCAGCTTGGCTTTGGTCTCCCATCCATCGGCGGCAAGGACAGTATGTCAGGAACTTTTAACGAAATAGATGTGCCGCCGACATTGGTTTCCTTTGCCGTGGATGTGGCAAAATATCCAGAGATTATCACGCCTGAGCTGAAAGAGGCGGGAAATTATCTGGTGAAATTCACTATTGAACAAGATGCTTATCGACTTCCCGTTTACCAGAAAGTGATCGAGCTGTACGATGGCATTACAAAAGCAATTCGGGAGAAAACAATTGTTTCCGCCTATGTGGTTAATGGTTCAGGGCTTGCGGCAGCGGTCAGCAAGATGGCATTTGGAAATAAGCTTGGTGTTCAGATGGATTCCTCTATATTGAGTGAGGATCTATTTGCACCAGAATTTGGTACCATCGTTGCGGAGATTCCAGCAGGGGCGCTTGAGAAGCTTACTGTTCCCTATGATATCGTAGGAAAGGTGACAGAAGAAGCGGCATTTGTCTACGGCGATGCAAAGCTTGCGATGGAAGAGGCACTGCAGGCATGGAGTGGAACATTAAAGAAGGTGTTCCCGACAAAAGGCACTCAAAATAGGGAAGAGGTTTCTGCGCCGATTTATCATGCAGAAAATGTATATATATGCAAGCATAAAGTCGCGAAGCCTACTGTATTTATCCCTGTATTTCCGGGAACAAACTGTGAATATGACAGCACAAGAGCATTTGAGCGCGCCGGTGCGGATGTGGTCGTAAAAGTATTTAAAAATATGACGGCGGACAATATCCGTGAGTCGGTGGAGGTGTTTGAAAAGGCGATTGGACAAGCGCAGATATTGATGTTTCCGGGCGGCTTTAGCGCGGGCGATGAGCCGGATGGATCAGCGAAGTTTTTTGCCACTGCCTTCCAGAACGAGAGGCTAAAGGAAGCAGTGATGAAACTTTTGCATGAACGAGATGGATTGGCTCTTGGTATCTGCAATGGTTTTCAGGCACTGATAAAGCTCGGTCTAGTGCCTTACGGTGAAATCTTAGGACAGAAGGAAGACTCTCCGACCTTGACCTTTAATACCATTAATCGCCATATCTCCAAGATGGCATACCTTAGAGTGGTATCCGATAAATCTCCTTGGCTTAGCGGGGCGAAAGCCGGCGAGGTATATGTCAATCCAGTATCCCATGGAGAAGGACGTTTTGTGGCGCCGAAGGAGTGGATAGATAAGCTATTTGCCAATGGACAGGTTGCTACGCAGTATTGTGATTTAGATGGAAAGGTATCCATGGATGAAGAGTGGAATATTAATGGCTCCTATTGTGCGATAGAAGGAATTACCAGTCCAGATGGAAGAGTATTCGGAAAGATGGCTCACTCCGAGCGCCGAGGAACAGCGGTCGCTGTGAATATCTATGGAGAGCAGGATCTGCGGATATTTGAATCAGGAGTGGAGTATTTCAAATAAAAAATGGCTTTGGCTGGAAATAGTTGTTGAGATAATTTTAGATAAGGTTGGCGCAGAGGACTATGAGCGGTTCTCTGCGGCGATTTGTATAATCATTTTCGAGGATGGTCCGCGCAGAGAGATGCCTATAGTCCTCCGTCACCCCGCTCTCGCTTAGTGAAAAACGTAGCGGGCACTAAGCTCGTATAATACCTCGCTAAGTGCC
>CAMWWW010000288.1 GCA_947178015.1 uncultured Clostridia bacterium | reverse complement strand
CTGCTCTCTTCCTGCAAGCGCAGATACCAGCATAAGATGTGTAGATTCCGGGAGATGAAAGTTTGTGATCAGCCCATCCATCATCTTAAATGAATACCCCGGATAGATAAATATCTCCGTCCAGCCAGAACACTCTCTCACTCTTCCATTCTTATCCGCAGCACTTTCCAATGTTCTGCAGCTTGTGGTTCCCACGCATATAATGCGCCCTCCATGTTCTTTTGCAGCATTGATCTTATCTGCCTCTGCTCTCTCTATCTGATAATACTCTGCGTGCATATGGTGCTCAAAAATATTTTCCACCTTTACTGGGCGAAAGGTTCCAAGTCCTACATGAAGTGTCACCTTCGCTATCGTTACCCCCATCGCCTCTATCTGAGATAACAGTTCCTCTGTAAAATGCAGTCCCGCCGTCGGTGCGGCGGCAGAGCCTTCGTGCTTTGCATAAACTGTCTGATACCGGTTTTTATCTTTTAACGGATGTGTGATATAGGGAGGAAGGGGCATCTGCCCCAGTCTATCAAGCACTTCCTCAAAGATTCCTTCATATTGAAACCGAATCAGACGATTGCCCTCCTCCACCACATCCAGTACTTCACCATGCAGCATCCCATCCCCAAAGGAGATTTTCGTTCCCGGTCTTGCCTTCTTTCCGGGCTTTACCAATGTCTCCCATACATCCTTCTCTCGGCGCTTTAGCAAAAGCACCTCTATGCCAGCATTTGTCTCCTCCTTACTGCCAAACAATCTAGCCGGAATCACCTTCGTATTATTTAACACCAGACAATCGCCCGGACGAAGATACTGGACAATATCCCGAAAGCTTTTGTGCTCGATATTTCCCGTAGCTTTGTCAAGCACCATTAATCTCGATGAAGCGCGATCGAGAAGCGGATCTTGTGCTATCAGCTCCTGAGGCAGATGATAATAAAAATCTTTGCGCTCCATGGGTTAGGACCTCAGCTCAATGCTAAGCTCTTTCAAGCTCTTTAGGATACGATTCATCGCCTCTGTCACATCCTTATCCTCCAAGGTGCGATCCGGTGCACGAAAGGTAATAGAATATGCGACAGATTTATACCCCTCCATAATCTGATTTCCTTCATAAATATCAAATAAGGAATAACTCTCTAATATTTTTCCACCCTTCCGCTCAATCGTCTCCTCAATCTGACCCACCATAATGGATTTTGGCATAACCATACTAATATCACGAGTGACAGAAGGATACTTGGCAATGCCACGGAATTTTCTGTCAAAGGTAGTATAAGGAATCAGCGCCGGCATATCCAACACAGCAATATAGGTCCGCTCGCCAATCTCATAATTATCTCTAACCTGAGGATGAACCTCTCCCAGATAACCAAGCACATGCCCCTTATATACAATCTCTGCCTGCCTGCCCGGATGAAGGAATTCTAGTCCTGCCTGTGGACGATAGGTAAGCTTCTCTCGAATTCCCACCTTCTCCAAAAACTCTTCCACCACTCCCTTCATGGTAAAGAAATCTCCTTCTCCATACATTCCAAGTGTAAACTGCATGCGCTCTTCAGGAAGATCTTTAAGAGGAAGCTCTTTGGGCAGATAGATATTTCCCAGCTCATAGAGGCGCACATTTTTGTTTCTTCTATTATAATTCGTGGACAAAGAAGTCAACATTCCATTTAATGAGGTTGTTCTCATAATACTGAAATCCTCACCAAGCGGGTTCGAGATCAAGATTGCATGGCGCAGCTTTGCATCCGCCGGCAAAAGGAGCTTGTCAAATACCTTCGGACTCTCGAAGGAATAGGTCATCCCTTGGCTAAAACCGCAGAATTCTGCAATATCTCTTGCCACTGCCTCAATTCTCAATTTATAAGAAAGCTTGCCTGTTGTAGCCTCCCCAGTTGGAAGCGTGGTTGGAACATTGTTATAGCCGAAGAATCTCACTACCTCCTCCGCCAAATCCGCCATACATTCCAGATCCTGACGGAAGGTAGGAACAAGAACCTCCTTTTTTTCTTCCTGATAGATAAGCTCTAGTCGATCAAAAATAGCAATCATTTCTGCCTCTGGTATCTGCGTGCCAAGAAGCTTGTTAATCTTATCTGCATCAAAGGGAACACTCTTTGGCTCTCTAACCTTTGCATACACATCCACCATGCCTCCCACAACCTCTCCAGCGCCAAGTTCCTCGATAAGCTGGCAGGCTCTGTTAATCGCCTCCGACGCCTGATTAGGGTCCAAGCCTTTCTCAAATTTGCCGGAAGCATCCGTTCTCATCCCGACCTTTTTCGCGGACAGACGAATATTGGTTCCATCAAAGCAGGCTGCCTCAAATAATAAGGTCTTTACATCATCTGTGATCTTGGAATTCTCACCGCCCATAATTCCGGCAATTCCCACTTCTTTCTCCCCATCGCAGATCATTAAAATGGAGGAATCCAGCTTGCGCACCTGCCCATCCAGCGTCTGGAATTCATCCCCGTCGTTGGCCCTCTTTACTACGATTTTATGTCCTGCAATCAGATCCAGATCATAGGCATGCATGGGCTGACCATACTCCTCCATCACATAATTTGTGATGTCCACGATATTATTGATCGGTCGGATACCACACGCTGCAAGCCTTCTCTGCATCCATTCTGGGGAGGGTGCCAGCTTAATATTCTTTACCACTCTGGCACAATATCTTGGACAGAGTTGCGTATCTTGAATTTCCACCGCCACATAGGAATTCACGTCCTCTTTATTCCCTGTTTCCGTCACAACCGGAGGATAAAATTTCTTTCCAAATGTAACCGCTGCCTCTCTTGCTATGCCAATCACACTATAACAATCCACACGATTGGAGGTCACTTCATATTCCACATTTACATCATGAAGCCCTAAAACATCTACGGCATCCCTTCCCACCTCTGTGTCTGCGGGCAGGATATAGATCCCATCCTCCGGCGCATCTGGGTACATATCACGGCTGGAACCAAGCTCTTCGATCGAGCACATCATACCATAAGATTCCACACCTCTTAACTTTCCTTTTTTAATCTTAATCCCTTCTTCTGGAAGCGGTCCGCCGTCATGGCCTCCCGCTACCCTGCCGCCTTCCAGCACAACAGGCACCTTATCCCCTTCCTTTACATTGGGTGCACCCGTCACAATCTGTATCACTTCGCTGCCAATATTTACCTGACAGATAATTAATTTATCCGCATCAGGATGACGCTCTATCTTCTCAATCTGTCCAACCACAATTTTTTCCAGATTCTTATCCAGACAGACATAACCCTCCACCTTCGTTCCTGACAAGGTCATAGCGTCGGTATACTCCTGTGCTGTCACATCC
>CAMWWW010000287.1 GCA_947178015.1 uncultured Clostridia bacterium | reverse complement strand
CATTAAATATAGCGTACAGTACATATTAAAAATAGAGTACAATGGAACCAGAATCGACAGTACTACCTGTCTTGTCTTAATGCGCCGCCCTGCTTTTTTTCCTGCTGCCATCGTCACCAGCATCACCACCATAAATTCTACGATCCTTATGACAACAATTTCAAGAATATAGGCGAGCTCCATTGAATTTAGATACAGAATTCCTGTTATCCACAGCATCTGATAGGCAAGCACCACAACAACATCTGTCAGAAAAACTGCCGCCGCCAATATCACATATGAAATAAGAAAAATTGCCGGAACTTTATAGCTCTTCCAAGCCACAATGGGAAACAGCAGCATAAAGAGCAGATTTATCCAAGTGTTTCCCAAAATCGAACATGCCACATTTATTATTATAAATCCGCTGATAAAAATAAAAGAGACAGCAGAAACTTTACTGACAGGAGCCGCTATGCGATATGCGCCATAAAACATGCTTCCAAGCAAGAAAAAGCTTCCTACACAGGGAAGAAGCAGATAAATGATCAAATCCATGCCGCTCTCCCTCCCTCTGCGAGATATTCATTTAGCTCTCTGCGAAATTGCGCCGACCTTTTTTGTGATAAGGGAATTATGGTGCCATTGGTGAGCGTGACCTCATAGCCATGAATTCGCTGCACCGCATAGAGATTGACCACAAAACTCTTGTGCGGCATGGCAAAGCCATACTGTTGAAACTCCTGCGCAAGCTGTGTAATCCGCTGTTTTAAATGCCATAGCCGATCGGTTGTATACATTAACACCTGTCGCTCCAGATATTCAAAATATAAAATATCGGCTGGAACGATATGCACAATTCCCTCCTTTGCGCTGATCTCCAGCCTTGGACCGGGATTTGGAAGCCCATACAAACATGCCTCGTCAAGCTGGGCAAAAAGCTCCTCCTTCTTCACCGGCTTAAGCAGATAGGCAAAGGCGTGCACAGCAAAGGCAAATATGGTATAATCACTATAATTTGTGATGTATATCAGCTTGACCTCCTTGTCCACCGCACGGATGCGCCGCGCCGTCTCAATTCCGTCAAGTCCGCCCATATCAATATCTAACAGCAAAATATCATACGCCTTCCCTGCCGCCAAAAGAGCCTCCCCGCTCAGATAACCATCTGCCTGAAGCGGAACTTTTGTATAATGCTTGAGCAGAGCAAGGGTTCTGCCAAGCACCTTCTCATCATCATCACAGACTGCAATCTTTAACATTCGCCCAACCCTACTGTTTATTTATTATCCTCATAGTGCTCCAATATGCTGCGCCTTAATAGATCCAGCGCCCGAACCACCGAATATTCCCTGATTTTTGCACGATTTCCCTTAAACAAATACTTCTCCACCATAATTCTATCCTTAATATAACACCCTATGTATACCGTGCCAACCGGCTTCTCCTCACTGCCGCCGTCCGGGCCTGCAATTCCGGTGATTGCCACACAGACATCAGAATCCGTGGCAAACACGCCTCCCTTTGCCATCTCCTTCACCGTCTCCTCGCTGACCGCACCATACTTTTTCAAAGTCGCCTTATTGACATCCAAAAGCTTTCTCTTTGCTTTATCTGAATAAGTGATAAAGCCCTGCTTAAATACCTCTGACACGCCCGGCACATTAACAAGTCTTCCCGCCAACATACCTCCTGTGCAGGACTCAGCGGTGGTAAGCGACAGATCATATTTGCCCAAAAGCTTCACCACTGCCTCCTCAAGCGTTTCTTCTTCCTTAACTGAATAGATATAATTCCCAAAACGCTCGCGAAGCTCTTTCACCACCGGCTTAATCAGCTTCTTTGCTTCCTCCTCATTCTTCACCTTTGCGGTCACGCGCAGATGCACCTCTCCTGTCTTCGCATAGGTCGCAATCGTCGGATTTGTCTGTTTTTGTATCAGATCGTCAATCTCATCCGCAACCTGACTCTCTCCTATTCCAGCTAATTTCACCATTTTAGAGCATATAATCTCCGGCTGAAGGCGGTTCAAATATCCAGCAATATCCTTTTTAAACATTGGTATCAGCTCATTTGGAGGACCCGGAAGCAATATCACGGACTTTCCATTCTTCTCTATAATAATACCGGGCGCTGTACCATTGTGGTTCTCTATCACTATGGCGCCTTCCGGCACCATCGCCTGCTTCCAGTTATTGTCTGGTATCACTTTCCACTGGCTTTTCTCAAAATAAGCCTCTATCATCGCCCTAGTGTGAGCATCCTCCACAAGCGCAAGCCCACATACCTTCGCGGCTGTCTCTTTTGTCAGATCATCTGGCGTCGGTCCAAGCCCTCCGCATAATATTACCACATCACTGCGCTCCAATGCATAATTAAGCGTCTTACTCAAACGCTCTTCATTATCTCCCACCACACTCTGATAATAGCAGGAAAGCCCCAGCGCCGCACACTGTTCTGCCAAAAAAGCTGCATTGGTATTCACTATATTCCCCAAAAGCAGCTCCGTACCCACACAAACAATCTCCACTACCATTATTTCTGGCTCCCTTCTTTCAGTATATCCTTATTCTTCCGTAAATAATCCACCAGCGAGATAACCGTAAGCAAAAGTGCAAGGTAAATTACCACCTGCTCCACCCACACCATTCCTGCAAACGGCAGATCCGCAATTAGTAAAATAATCATTATCATCTGAAATACGGTCTTAAGCTTTCCCCAATAACCAGCCGCAATCACAAGCCCATTGTCCGCTGCAATCAGGCGAAATCCGCTGATAATAAATTCTCTGCTAATAATTATGATCACAATCCATGACGGCAACATTCCAAGCTCCACAAAACAAATAAGAGCAGAACACACCAAAAGCTTATCCGCCAAAGGGTCCATAAATTTTCCAAAATTTGTGACCAAATTATATTTTCTGGCAATCTTCCCATCCAGAAGATCGGTGAGACTGGCAGCGACAAAAAGAAACAATGCAATCCATTTTGACAGTCCTCCAAGATAATCTGTCAACATAAAAAACACAAAAAATGGTATCAGCAACACTCGAACAATCGTTAGTTTATTCGGCAAATTCATGCTCTATCTCTCCTATCAAATCATATTCTAAGGCGCCTGTTATCCTAACCTTGACAAAATCACCAGAAAGCAGCTCCCTGTGCGCATTGACAAAAACATAACCGTCCACATTGGGGGCATCCATATAGGTTCTGCCCATATAAACCTCCTCATCGGCAAGCTTTCCCTCAATAAGAACCTCAAAGGTACGCCCAACCCTATCTTGCGCCCTTTCAAAAGCAATCTCTTGCTGAAGCTCCATAAGCTCATCCCGCCAAGACTCCTTCTGCTCCTCTGAAAGC
>CAMWWW010000286.1 GCA_947178015.1 uncultured Clostridia bacterium | reverse complement strand
TCCGCGCGTCCCCATCCACTTCTTTCGCCGCGGGATGCGTGCTGCGTCAGCAGCTTTTTTCCTTTCGCATCCCTGCGCATAAAAAGGATGCCTGAAAATAAACCATTCAGACATCCCTTCTCATCCGAGAATGTGGCTTAAAAATCACTCCTGTTATCTGTACACCCACTTTGCATACTATTTGCCCCAAATTCGATTGACGCTGCCCACTCCGCCGCCCTTATTTGGCACAAATTTTCCACAAATTGCGTCTCACATCTCACAGAAAACATTTTTCAGACACGCTCTAGCACTTTTTTATCTGCATCCACATGTGCATTGGAAGCTCGCGCACTTCGTATCCTCACAATCGCATGCTCGGCTTCCCGCGATTCCGATATGCTCGGCATGGCACTCGCAATCCGTGTTAAAGCGGCAATTTGTCGCCTCACAATCCACCTTCAAAGAAGTGTCCGGCGTCTCAAAGCTATTGCGGAAAGAATCCTCCGATTTCTCATAAAAGCTTGCGCAGAAGGTAGATTCTGGTGTTTTCGCATCAGCACCCTCGATCAAGATATTTCCCTTGCAGCATTTCTCATCAGAATTGTGGATACAGTTTGTGACATTACAGTCTAATATTGGCATAGCGTTTCCTCCTTATTGATATAAGAATATAACCATCTGTTCCTACCATATTCTGTACCAATTTTCAGAAACTTATGCCTTTCTGGCTTATTTCTTTTCGTCTTTTATATTTATTTTTTTAATCTCCTTAGTGCGGATCTCCTCACACACAGAACCAATAAACTCCGAAAGCGGCTTCTGCCCTTCATCCCCGTCAAAACGGCTTCTAACTGACACCACCTGCTCCTCCTCTTCCTTCTGTCCAACTACCAGCATATATGGAAGTCTTGCAAGCCTAGCCTCACGAATCTTATAACCAATCTTCTCGCTTCTCTCATCAATAGTATATAATATACCATTCTTCCCAAGCTCCGCTCCAACTTTCTTTGCATACTCATGGTATTTCTCAGAAATAGGAAGAATACGGACCTGTTCCGGGCACAGCCACGTTGGGAAATTACCCTCATATTTTTCAATCAAGCTTGCCAATGTTCTCTCATAGCACCCCATGGAAGTCCTGTGTATAATATAAGGGCGTACCTTCGCTCCATCTGGATCGACATAATACATATCAAACTGCTCCGCAATCGCACAGTCAAGCTGAATGGTAATCATCGTATCCTCTTTGCCGTACACATTTTTAAGCTGAATATCGATCTTCGGTCCATAAAAAGCTGCCTCGCCGTCTTCCTCAGTAAACGGAAGCTCCTTCTCGACCAACAGATCACGAATAATTCCCTGCGTCTTCTCCCAGTATGCAGCATCTCCCAAATATTTCTCCTTATTTTCTGGGTCCCATTTAGACAAACGATAGGTGACATCCTCATCAAGTCCCAATGTCTTCAAACAATAAAGAGCCAGATCAATACATGCCGTCAACTCCTCCTCCACCTGATCAGGGCGTATAATCAAATGCCCCTCTGAAATAGTAAACTGGCGCACACGAGTCAAGCCATGCATCTCGCCAGAATCTTCATTGCGGAACAGCGTGGAAGTCTCACTGTAACGACAAGGCAGATCTCGATATGACTTCTGGCTTGCCTTGTAGACATAATACTGGAATGGGCAGGTCATAGGGCGCAACGCCAGAACCTCCTTATCCTTCTCCTCATCTCCCAGCACAAACATTCCATCCTTATAATGATCCCAGTGCCCAGATATTTTATACAGATCGCTCTTTGCCATAAGAGGCGTCTTTGTCCTCATATAACCGCGATTATAATCCTCCTCATCCTCAATCCAACGCTGCAAAGTTTGGATAATTTTCGCTCCCTTTGGCATCAGCAGCGGCAGTCCCTGCCCAACCACATCCACCGTGGTAAACAACTCCAACTCCCTTCCCAGCTTATTATGATCCCTCTTTTTAATATTTTCCAGATATTCCAGATACTCATTCAGCTCCTCTTTTTTAGCAAATGCCGTACCATAGATTCTGGTCAACATCTTATTCTTCTCATTCCCTCTCCAATACGCACCCGAAGAAGAAATAAGCTTAAATGCTTTTACTGGCTTTGTGCTCATAAGATGCGGTCCCGCACATAAATCAACAAATTCCCCTTGTCGATAAAAAGAGATAACTGCATCCTCCGGCAAATCCTTGATAAGCTCCACCTTATAAGGCTCCTGTCTCTCCTCCATAAAGGCGATTGCCTCCTGCCTTGAAAGAGTAAACTTCTCCAGAGGCTTTGCCTCCTTAATAATTTTCTTCATCTCCTCCTCAAGCCTATCCAGATCCTCCCTGCTAAACGGATCATGTTCAAAATCATAATAAAATCCCGTATCAATAGAAGGTCCAATCGCAAGCTTTGCCTGCGGATACAGTCTCTTTACCGCCTCCGCCAAAATATGTGAGGTTGTATGGCGGTATGCCGCAAGCCCCTGCTTATCATTTACAGTCAAAATATTCAGACGGCAATCCTTATCAATTATGGTGCGCAGATCCACAACCTCGCCATCTACCTCCCCGGCACATGCCATCCTTGCCAAACCTTCACTAATATCCGCTGCAATTTCCAAAATACTCTTCGCCTCTGCATACTCCCTCACAGAACCATCCTTACATGTAATCTTCATAAAATCCTCCTTCTGCTCTTTCCAACAATCAAATAAAAAAACACTCATCACGCAAAGTACCTGTTATGTCAGCAACTTTTTTCTCACACATCCTTGCACAACGTAATCTCGCGTAGCACAACATTGCGCAACATAACATCACGCACAAAAAATCCCACACACTACTTTCGTAATGCATGGGACGATTCATTCCGCGGTTCCACCCAGCTTGCACATATCGAAATCAATATATGCCACTCTCTGACGATAACGGTATCACCGGACCGGATTGGGGTCACTCCAAGGTAGTTTTCAGACAGTTCCCACTAAGGTATTCACAGCACACAACCTCTCTCTGAAGCATTTCCTGTCTTACTCGTCTTATCTACGCATTTCCAATATAACAAATGAGATACTTTAAATTATAACACGATAAAATATTTTGTCAACTCTCCTTCTATACACTAGATTTATAACACTCTGAATATATCTTTATGTGAGTATCCCTTATCCGTTTTAAAAAAAGTAAAACATTTTGTAAGAGTTACTTGCATAATCATTTTCGAGAAAGGTTCGCGCAGAGAATCGCCTATAGTCCTCCGTCACCCCGCTCTCGCTTAGTGAAAAACGTAGCGGACGCTAAGCTCGTAAGAAACCTCGCTAAGCGCCAACGTTTTTCAATAGGTGCCTTGAGGACTATAGGCG
>CAMWWW010000285.1 GCA_947178015.1 uncultured Clostridia bacterium | reverse complement strand
CGCCAATGATTAACCAAAATTGCACAATAATCAAGCCAAGCATCACAAACTTCTCATCTGTAAACCACTTTACCGGATCATCGATAATGCCGATATTTAAAAAGGTCATTAAAAACGAGTTCACCATGCCATATTGATCATCAGAAAAGATATACTGCCAGATCATATACATATTTCCAGATAAACTTGGCGCATAAAATACCAACGTCATAAAGGTTCTAAGCGGCTTTGGCAGATCATTGATAAACCACGCCAGCACAAAGCACAGACAGTACCCAATCGGTCCGGTAATCACGGCGAACACAATGGTATTCTTAATGGCTAACAGGAATATCTCATCATTTAAAAACAGTGCTTTATAATTGGACAGCCCGATAAATTCCGGCGCGCGGAACATATTAAAATATGTAAAGCTCAAGCCAATCGCAGCAAAAACAGGAATCACCGTAAAGATTGTAAATAGAATAAAATAAGGTGCAAGCAGCATATAACTGGTCCTGCTTCTCTTGATTCTCTGCCATAAGCTCATGGTACTTTTTACTCGCTTGGGGAAAAATATCCTCCATATGGAATATAGTTGTTCTTTCATTCTCACTGCTCCCTCCGCTACTCTGTACGCAAGCCAAATTCTTCCCGTTTTCTTGTAATTTCCTCGTTAATATACTTTGTCTGAAGCCTCATCGCATATCTTGGGAAATCGCTGTTATATACAATGCTTCGAAATGCGTTTGTCAGACCTCTTGCCGTATAGTAGCTTCCCGGAAGCTGCGGAATCCCAATCACCCGATCCCATGCTGCGACAAGAAGCTCCAATTCCTCGTCCGACCAAGGCAGCATGGCCAATGTCTGCTTGTTGGCCGGTGTAAACCGCGCGCTCGCCCCCAACATTCCCTCCAAGGAAACCGCATATCTTGCCTTAATCTCATCTGAGCTCCACCACTTTAGGAATTCCCATGCTGCATTTTCATCCTTGCAGGAATCCAGCATCACACTTCCTGTCACCGTCGCATTTTGTGAATTGTCAATTACGCCGTCCTTCTTCTCTCCGGGAATGGGAACCATCTCCCACAGCCCATTGATCTCCGGTGCGGCGACCATAAGCTGATTGTACATATTGTACGGCTGTATGGACATCACCAGCTCACCGGAACGGAAACGAGAATAAAAATCCGTCTTCACCTCAAAGCCATACTTTACATAAAGATCAGTATAGGTCGTCATGGCGTCAATCGCTGTCTGGGAATCAAGCAATGCCCTCGTCCCATCCTCGGAATAATAAGTGCCGCCATTCTGCATTAAAAGCGCCGGAAAAATATCCTGCACGGTCACTTGAAGGTTATTTCTCTGAATAATCGGCAGGATGCTGTAGAAATCTTCCCATGTCTCCGGTGCTTTTATGCCAAGCTCGCCAAATACATCGGTGCGGTAAAACAACATATTAAATACCTGTGTGTCAGGAAGTGCATAAAGCCCTCCCTCATACCAAAACGGTGTCACAGAGGAAGCATAAAACCGATCCAAAACCTCGTTATAATCTGCAAATTTTGTCAGATCCTTAAGAGCACCGCGGATTGCAAAGTTCACCGGCTGATCCTCCGCTATCATAAGCGCCACATCTGGACCCATGCCAGCCAGCGTCGCCTCAATCAAAGATCCTTGCACAAGCTGCAAATCAACGACAATTCCCGTCTGCGGTGTAAAGCTCTCGTCAATCAGATCCTTGATAATCTGCGCCTGATCGCGCCCAGCGCTGGTCTGCCCGGAGGAATTCAGCCATACTGTGACAACCGGGACATCCTTGGTATCCGCTTTATTTACCGAGGAGGATGTATCATGGAAGGAAGCAAAAAACCGACATATAGCGTACCACATATTCTGAAACATGCCAGCACCCGCAGAAGGATCTGCCACATCTGGCGATTTCAGATATAGATAATCCAGCAAAAGCCCTTGTGACTGAATATCCACCAGCCATGAGCCCACCGCGCTGATATTGTCCTTAAAGTTCGACAAGCGCTCTGGAATCTTGTCCGGGTCAGAAAGGAAGGTGTCAAGCTGGACCTTCAAAGTTTCCAGCACAGCCGTCTTACTTCCGCGCCCGCCTGTGAGAAGAACCACCTTATCGATCTCCTGTGAAAGAGCGTCTTTGCACTCCCTCATAATATCCAGTATGCCGGGAACCCGGTCAGTAAGGAAATAGTCTGTATAGGTATCTGGGTTGGTGCTGGTAATCATAATAATCTGACGATACAGATTATTGATTTTATAGATACAATCATTGACATTGCGCAGGGTATCTGCAAATACGCCCAGCGTGCACATAAAGCGTATCTCATGCGTGCCCGCACTCAGATAAATCCGAAATGGATCTCCCGCCTCATCTGCAAACGTCATCGTCTGCCACTCGTCATCATAGACAAATTTCACCTGAGACAGATCCGAAAAGAGAATCTCGTCATCTATGTAAACAGCACGACTGGTAAATAGTCCATCCAGATAATTCTGTTTATATTTGCATCCAAGATGATAAAAGCCGTCGGCAGGAACCTCCACCTTCCATGAGATCCACTGTCCTGCTGTATTCCAAAGATTTCCGCCAATGGTATTGATCCTGATATATTGAGGATTATTCTTAGAATCTGAAGAATCTTCCGTTGAGAGCTTCACTCTCTCATAATTGGGATATAATACAGAATCTGACTTGTACGCTGCATTTTCTCCCTGAACCTTAATAAGATAGCCGCTTGTGTCCGTGCCAGAAACTGTGCCAAGATACTCCTCATAGCTTGCATAAGGCACGACAGAATCCACTTGCATATCCTTTAAAAGAAATTCCGCTCCATTTCCGGTTATGCGGATACAATTCTCGCCTTTTTCTAAATAAAAGCTATAATTCCCTGCATAAAACCCGCTTGTGTTCATCAATGTGTGCCGCTGCCATGCCAGCACTTTCTGCTGCTGCGGCGCCACCTCATTACCTACACTGTCTTTTCGGATACCACTCGCATCCTCATAGACCCTCGGCAGGGAAATATCCTTTGCCTCCTGAAATGGAATCTCCCCATTTATCATCAGATTCAGCGTAATGGCGCGGCTGCTGTTCTCCGTCTGCGCATAGAGAAGTGAGATCTGGTACCAGCCACTCTCTGAAACCTGCACCGCATATTCTACATAGGACCGACTGCTTGGAAATCTTAAAACAGAACTCCCATCCGGCGCTTCCACCCAATCAGCGCCATCCCCCTCTGTGAGAAACGTTACCTTTGCAGAAGTCTTCTGTGTACTCTCACCGGGATGCTTTTCTAAATAATCCTCATAAGAGCCATTTCCCGCCACATAAGAATATGTATCCTGCTCCTGTTCTG
>CAMWWW010000284.1 GCA_947178015.1 uncultured Clostridia bacterium | reverse complement strand
GGCGGAGACGGTTGTGGAAAATATTGGCTTTGTCAATATAAAGCAAATGATCTCGGATATTTTATTAAAACAGAAAAATATTTATATTGATATTATCGATCAGGTTAAGGCAGATAAGACCATTCCAGCCTATCATGTAGAAGGCGACTATCTGGTCTATTCCCGCGTGTCGCGGGAGGGAAGCGAGGAAGTTATTTTCTATCATTATACGGACAAAGAGGTTAATGCTTGCATTTTTCCTAATGTACATAAAATGGAGGATCTGTCCCGCCCTTGTATTCTCAACGGGATGCCATGTATTCTGATCGAGAGCCGCAAGGGGGCACAGCTTTATAATTTAAAGAAAGAAAAAAAGGAATTTGTATTTGGAAATGACACACAGGTAAAGGATATCTTGGAAGATTTGATTGTGGTGGAGACAAAGCACAAAAGAAAACTTTTTAAGAGCGCGTATACCACTGTGCAGGTTTTTCAATATAAGGATCGCGCTATGCTGGTAAATGAGCGCGGCAGCTTTGAGGGTGTAATGGCGCCGGAGGACAAAACACTTTACTTGTTTATGAAATCATGAAAGATGGGTCAATCCTGATTTATATACCCGCCAAGACGGGCGGATAGGCGTTAGGGGAGGAACAGAAATGTATACCAAGGACGAGCTGAGAAAGGTGATTCGTGGCTATAGAAGAACCATGAACAGCGAGGATGCCGCGATTAAAAGTATCGCGATATTAAATAAATTATTTGAGACAGAGCAGTATCGGCAGGCAGAATGTATCTATTGTTACATTGACCACAACAATGAGGTAAAGACAAAACCGCTGATTAAGAAGGCGTTAAAAGATGGCAAACGTGTCGCTGCTCCAAGGATTTTAGGCGATACAATGGAATTTTATTATATTCATGGATACTCTGATTTAAAAGAAGGAAGCTTTGGGATAATGGAACCGTTTCAGTGTGAGCTGGCGCAGGAGACAGACGCGCTGATGATTATGCCGGGAGTTGCATTTGACAAGGAAAATCATCGCATTGGATTTGGAAAAGGCTTCTATGATCGTTATTTGGAGCGGGAGAACACGCATTTTAAGATCGCACTTGCTTATCATTTTCAGATTTTTGAACAAGTGCCATATGAACCACATGATATATGTCCTGATATGGTAATATCAAATCGGTAGATTATTAGCGCAGAAAACAGCGCGGAAATGAGGAGTATTATGACAGAATTAGAAAAGCTTGGTGCTCGTGCGAAGGCAGTGGAACATCGATTGGGAACCTTGTCCTCCGATGAAAAAAATAGAGGACTTTTATCTGCTGCAAGAGCGCTTTGGGATCACAGGGAGGAAATTCTTCTTGCCAATCAAGAGGATCAAAAGCGGGCGGAGGAAAATCAGATGAAGGAGGCTCTGCTTGATAGACTGAAACTGACGGAGGAGAGAATGAAAGGGATCGCGGAGGGAATCCAGCAGGTTGCTGCGTTGGATGATCCGATCGGAGAAGTACTCTCTATGAAAAAGCGTCCCAATGGGCTGTTAATTGGACAGAAAAGAGTGCCCATCGGTGTGATTGGCATTATCTATGAGGCAAGACCAAATGTGACGGCAGATGCCTTTGCACTCTGTTTTAAGACAGGAAATCCAGTGATCTTAAAGGGCGGAAGTGATGCTCTTGTTTCGAATAAAAAAATAGTAGAAATCATACGGGAAGCGCTGGCAGAGGAAGGGCTTCCCGCAGATGCGCTTTTATTGATCGAGGCGTCCGATCGGGAGACGACAAAAGCCTTTATGCGTCTGCGCGGTTATGTGGATCTTCTGATTCCAAGAGGAAGCGCAGGACTTATCCGTTCTGTGGTGGAGAACAGCACGATCCCAGTAATTGAGACGGGGAGCGGAAATTGTCATATTTATGTGGATGAGAGCGCCGATCTTGAGATGGCGCTTGCGATTATCTACAACGCGAAAACACAGAGAATTGGGGTGTGCAATTCCTGTGAATCTTTAGTGCTTCACAGAAGCGTTGTGGAGGAATTTGTCCCGAAATTAGTAGAAACCCTACAGGGTGTGGAGATTCGCGGAGATGAGACGATATGTAAAATGTCTGCTGCCGTCCTTCCCGCAGCAGAAGAAGACTGGGGAACCGAATATCTGGATTATATAATCTCCGTTAAGACAGTGGATACGATAGAGGAAGCGATCGATCATATTAACCGCTATAACACAAAACACTCGGAGTCTATTATCACAAGGGATTATTTTAAAGCAGAACAATTTCTCAATGAGATTGACGCGGCAGCGGTATATGTCAATGCATCGACACGATTTACCGATGGATTTGAATTTGGTTTTGGCGCGGAAATAGGAATCAGCACACAAAAGCTCCATGCAAGAGGTCCGATGGGACTGAAAGAACTGACATCGCTAAAATATATCATATATGGAAATGGGCAGATTCGGGAGTAATGAAAAAGAGAGAAGAATGAGAAGCTGTAAACTGGAATAAAACTCATTTCTTGGTTTGATTCTATAATAGAAAGGTAAAAAGTCAAGGAAAATGTATAATGAAAATGATTTAGTTAAATTAGACATAAATGCAGAACCGCCTGCAGAGGAGCCGTTTAGACAGTACTATTTTATGGCAAAATGCCGCAAATGGGTAAAGGATTTTGAACAGAAAAACGGGCGCTTACCCAAAGCTTTTGTACTCAATATGGGCTGTCAGATGAATGCTAGAGATTCCGAAAAGCTTCTTGGTGTGCTGCGTTCCATCGGCTATCAGCTCGCGGACTCAGAGGAGGCGGATTTTGTTATCTATAACACTTGTACCGTTCGAGAAAATGCAAATCAAAAAGTATATGGGAGACTTGGTTTTCTCAAGACCAGAAAAAAGAAGAATCCATATATGAAGATTGCTCTCTGCGGCTGTATGATGCAGGAGCCGAAGGTAGTTGAAAAAATAAAAACAAGCTATCGTTTTGTCGATATTATATTTGGCACTCATAATATCTATAAGTTGGCTGAGTTAATTTATGAGAATATAGTCTCAAAGCAGATGACCGTCGATATCTGGGATGACACGGACCAGATTGTGGAAGAGCTTCCAAATGAAAGGAAATATCCCTTTAAATCAGGGGTTAATATTATGTTTGGCTGCAATAATTTTTGCAGCTATTGCATTGTGCCCTATGTGCGTGGAAGAGAGAGGAGCAGGGAGCCGAAAGATATTTTACAGGAAATACAGGATCTGGCATCCGACGGGGTGGTAGAGATAATGCTTTTGGGACAAAATGTCAACTCTTATGGAAAATCGCTGAAGGAACCGATAAGCTTTGCAAAACTTTTAAGTCAGTGCGCGCAGTTTGAGGGCATCGAGCG
>CAMWWW010000283.1 GCA_947178015.1 uncultured Clostridia bacterium | reverse complement strand
TATCGGGTTTTTTATTCTTATTGCCTGAAAATATCACATACAGATCAGGTTATGGCATTTTTACTTTCTTTTTCTCGTTATAACTGATGCTAATTATTTTCTTTTCATTCTGTAAAAGACGCAGAGCATATATATTTGACAGTTTCTTTCGTGGACATAGTTTTTGTCACATGGATATAGATTATTCGTGAAATATGTGGTAAGATTAAATAATAATCGTCAGGTAGAAGGAAGAACAGAAAGAAGGGAATCGTGTGAAAATGACTATGTAAGTAATTTTTACAAAAACTCATAGGTATCAGAATGGAGAGCAAGATTAGGAATAGGATTTTGATTGTAGATGATGACAGCGCATTATTAAAGATGCTGAACAGCTATTTTTCTATAAAAGGCTATATAGTGGAGACGGCGAAGGATGGAATAGAGGCGTTGGATCAGATTTTGCACAAACCAGATATTATTCTTTTGGATATTAATATGCCAAGAATGGACGGGTTGGAGCTGTGCAGACAGATTCGGGATAAGATTTCCTGTCCGATTCTTTTTTTGACAGCGAAAGTGGAGGAAGCGGATCAGATCAATGGGTTACTTTCTGGAGGAGATGACTATATTTTAAAGCCGTTTAGTCTGAAGGAGTTGGAGGCAAGGATTGTCGCACATTTAAAACGAGAAGAGCGTCACAGGCTGGCAGCGGAATATCGGTTTCATGGGGGCTTACAGATCGACTATTCCTCCGGCACAGTGCAGTGCGAGGGTCAGACAATTCCCCTTACTAAGACAGAATATGAGATTATAGAATTTCTTTCCATGCATCCGGGGCAAACCTTTGATAAAGAGCGCATCTATGAACGGGTGTGCGGATACGATGGGGAGGGGGATAAAAGGAGCATAACAGAGCTGGTGCGAAGAATTCGGGGAAAGCTTTCTGCTTGTACAGAGACAGAATATATCGAGACCGTGTGGGGAGTAGGCTACCGATGGAAAAAATAAGAAATTTATCTATAAAAAAGACAATTCTCCTATATATGCTGTGCAATCTTGCCATCAGCTTTGTGCTGTATTATCTGATTCAGGAGATGGCGTCAGAAGTTCAGAGGAGAATGTGGTACCATGTTACAGGTGTATGGCATCTGCGTCCAGCTATGGATGAAATGAGCAGCATGCAAAGAGGAATTTCGGAGTTATGTGATTTTTTGCAGACTTACAGCAATTTGGTGATATCCGTCGCAGGTACGGTGATCATGGTCTATCTTTTCTATAAAAACAAGCTTCAACAGCCGCTTAAGGAGCTTCACACAGCCTCGGAAGCCATAGCGGAGAATAATCTGCAATATTCTGTCACCTATAAAAATCAAGACGAGATGGGACAATTATGCAAGGAATTTGAGAGGATGCGAGAGCAGCTTGTAGAGAATAACAAACAGATGTGGAAGCTGATAGAGCAGGAAAAAGCTCTGCGCGCGGCTGTCGCACATGAGCTGCGCTCACCGCTTGCAGTTTTAAAAGGCTATCAGGAGATGCTGATAGAATATGTTCCAAATGAGGTGATAGAGAAGGAACAGCTTGTTGCCATGTTACAGGAGAGCATGAAACAGCTAGATAGGATGGAAACATTTCTAAATACCATGAGAAAGCTCTCTAAGCTTGAGGAGAGGGAGATCCAGCTTAAAGAAACAGAGACAGAAGCATTTTTTCAAGAGCTAAAAAGAAATATTGAGATACTATCCAAAAATACTGGAATCCTATGTGCGTTTACCTGCCAGACAGAAAGGGCACATATTCATATAGACACAGAAATCGTGTTGGAGATCCTAGAGAATCTGTTGGCAAATTCTCTGCGTTATGCAAAAAGCAAAGTGATGATCCATTTTGTGATAAAAGGCGAAGAGGGCAAAATATGTGTTACAGATGATGGAAATGGTTTTTTAGGCAGTCCAGAGCAGTTTACAAAAGCATGGTACCACATGAATCCTCAGGATGATTTCAAGCACTTTGGGCTTGGTTTATATATTTGTCGTATTTACTGTGAAAAACATGGAGGAAGACTGCTGCTTGGAAATCAAGAGGGTGGAGGAGCCATTGTAAAAGCGCTATTCCATATTGCATAAGAGCGTATTTTTAAATATATTTTAATGGTGGAATTTACAAAAAAGGTTGGAGGAACGGCAAATGTCAATGACAGAATATCCAGTTGGAAGATTGGAGAATATAGAATATGTAGCGATATTTACAAGATATCAGGGAAAATGGGTTTATAGCTGGCATAAGCACAGAAAAAGCTATGAACATCCCGGAGGACATGTTGAGCCAAATGAAACGCCTATGGAGGCTGCAAAAAGAGAATTGTATGAAGAGACCGGCATCACAGACTGTAATATAATTCCCATATGGGATTATCATTATATCTGGGAAAATGGAACAGGCGGTAATTGTGGACGTGTGTTCTATGCAGAAGTGAATTCTCTTGGTACTCTGCCCAAAAGCGAGATGGACCATGTCAAGCTTTTTGAGACCGTCCCAGAAAAGTATACATACAATAGGGAAGATGAATTGAGAGACATAGAGAAGATAGAAAAAATGCTAAAAGCATATATCTGATATGCGAATTGGCAGACAAGCAAATACATAAGAACAGCTTAGAGAACGTCCCGTCATCTTATATGTGCATCATAGGATGTTTTCTAAGCTGTTTTTTCTGTGAAATAGGAAAAATTATAATCGCTTTAAACAGGAATGTTTTTTATCTATTTCGAAGCCATTGCTTTTATAAAAATGCAATGTACTTTCTTTATTAGAGCCTGTCTCAAGAAAGATTTTATAACATCTGTGTTCTCTGGCAATCTCAGTTGCCTTTTCTAATAGCGCTGATGCATAGCCTTTTCTTCGGTAATCCATATGTGTCACAACATTTTCTATAACAGCATATGGTCTGACATTATGTGTTAGATTGTCGATAATTGTCATATGTACAGAAGAAACCACTTTATCATCTTCCTCAGCCACCAACAAATAAATATGATTATTATGTTCAAACTGCTCAAGAAGCTTTGCCCAAAGCTCCATATCTTGTTCTGCTGTTGGCGGATATTGTGTTAGATATTCAAAATACAATACCTTTAAATCCTGCGCGTCTGTGCTTTTTGCTTTTCTGATTATCATATTTTCTGAATCCTATCCTTTTCTAGTTTTGGAATTTCAAACCGCTTACTGATTTTCATACCAAAGGCACGATATGCCCTTGGTATGAGGATCTTTTTTATCTAGTTACAATATCGACAGGTACATAAAATATCTTTGCAACTTTCTGTATCACATCGATAAATCTGCCGGAGGCTGCTGCAAAGTCATGGGAAGCTCCACATTCGCTCC
>CAMWWW010000282.1 GCA_947178015.1 uncultured Clostridia bacterium | reverse complement strand
CTTATGGACAGAACGTACCTGATGATATTAATCTGATTGACGTCCAGAGTATTGCGAAATCATTACTGGGGGGTGTCGGTTAATATGGATCAGGCGGAGAAACTTCGGAATATTGTAAAGGCGCAGGAAGCGGAGACAAAGGGCACGGGCGCACGTATGATCACGGTGACAAGCGGCAAGGGCGGCGTGGGAAAATCCTCCGTTTCGGTTAATTTAGCGATTCAGCTTCAGAAGTTAGGACATAAGGTATTTATTTTTGATGCTGACTTTGGTCTGGCGAATGTGGAGGTAATGTTTGGCGCCGTCCCAAAGTATAATCTTTCTGATGTTATATTCCGCGGAAAACAGATAGAGGAGATTATAATTGATGGGCCGATGGGGATCAAATTTGTGTCGGGAGGCTCCGGGATTGCAGAGCTTTCTAATCTGACAAAGGAAAATGTGAGGTTTCTCTCCTCAAAGCTTACCAGATTGGAAACCATGGCGGACATTATTATTGTGGACACCGGGGCTGGAATATCCGATACGGTGATCGAATTTGTAAAATCGAGCGAAGAGGTTCTGTTAGTGACAACACCAGAACCTACATCTATAACGGATTCTTATGCGCTTCTTAAAGCACTGGCGAGAAGCGAGAATTTTGATAAAGAATATACGACCATTCATCTGCTTGCCAACAAGGCGGATAATGTGGTGGAGGGCAGGGTTGTATATAATAAGCTTGAGCTGGTGGCTGAAAAATTTCTTGATATGAAGCTTAATTTTCTTGGCTATATTCCCAATGATTCTTATGTGATGAAAGCTGTGATGCAACAGAAACCGGTATCTATGATATACGAGAACGCAAAAGCAACGCATGCATTTAAACGTCTGGCAGAGTGCCTCTCGAATAACTCTGTTAAGGAGGTCAAGGGAAGAAGGGGAATTAGTCAGGTTTTTTTTAATATATTAAAACGAGCAGATAAAAGTCGGTTTTAGTGAAATTTCTATAAAAAAAGATAAAATAAAGACCTATTTTAGTAAAATATATGATATAATAGAAAATGATAAGCTGAGAGGAAGGACATTTCAGAGAGAACGAAAAGGGTTGATGGCATGAAAAAGAATATATTGGTAATTGATGATTCTGCTTTAATGAGAAGGGTGTTGTCAGATGCAATTAATTCTGATCCCCGATTTATTGTGAAGGATGTAGCGGTCAATGGCGAGGAGGGGCTTAAAAAGCTTCTTGACGCTCCTACACTTTATGACGCGGTGCTTTTGGATATCTATATGCCTAAGATGACGGGGCTGGAGCTTTTGGTAGAGCTGGAGAAGCATAAGGAAGTGAAGCCGAAGGTGGTGATATGCAGCACAAGGGCAGATGAGAGTGCGACGGAGACATTGACGGCACTGGAGCATGGTGCCTTCGATTTTATAAAAAAGCCAGATAATCTGGTTCAGGCAAGGGGAAATATGTTTCGGGAGCATCTGCTGGAGATTCTTGATGTTGCCACGGAAGCACGGACCCCCGTCATTCCGAAAAGGCCGGAGGTAAGACCTGCACCTGCTGCCTTAAGGACTTCCGCCTTAACCATGCCTCCATTAGTGGAAAAGCCCGTGTTTGGCAGAGGGACCGGGAATAAGCTTATCGCGCTTGCTTGTTCGACAGGAGGTCCAAAGACACTACAGTCGGTAATTCCATATCTTCCAAAGGAGCTGGATGCGCCTATGGTACTTGTGCAGCATATGCCGGCGGGCTTTACTGCTTCTCTTGCAGATCGCCTCAATGAGATCAGTAAGGTGCGCGTGAAGGAAGCTGTGGATGGAGAGATTTTGGAGAAGGGAACGGTCTACATAGCGCCCGGAGGAAAGCATCTCAAGGTTGCAGGCGCAAAGGGAGTCCCCAAAATTATTGTATCAGATGAACCGCCAAGGGATGCGCTGAAGCCCTGTGCAAATCTGATGTATGAGTCCTTAGTAGATTCGAAATTTGATGAGATTGTATGTGTGGTTCTCACTGGCATGGGTGCGGACGGCACGGAGGGCATTAAGGCACTGAAGGCAAAGAAAAAGGTATATGTGATAGCGCAGGACGAGGCTACCTGTGTTGTATATGGGATGCCTAAGATGGTAGCGCGCGCAAACTTGACGGATGAGGTGCTGCCAGTGACGGAGATAGCCAATACAATAACGAAGAAAGTAGGTGTACAGTAGAATGGATGTAAGTCAGTACTTAGAGATTTTTATTGATGAGACAAAAGAGCATCTGGAAAGCTTGAATAGTCAGGTGCTGGTGCTGGAGAAGGACCCAACGAACAACGAGACCATCAATGAGATATTCCGCGCCGCACATTCTCTCAAGGGTATGGCAGGGACGATGGGCTATAAACGTATGCAGCGCCTGACACATGATATGGAGAATGTATTTTCAGAAGTACGTTCTGGAAAGATGACAGTATCTGCTGAGCTTGTGGACATTGTATTTCAGTGTCTGGATGCGTTGGAGGAATATCTGACCTGCATCACAGAAACTGCGGATGAGGGAACGAATGAAAACGAGCCGATTATCGCACGCCTAAATTCTGTGTTAAAGGGGGAGCCTGAGCCAGTAAAGGAAGCAGCGCCTGCTGTGAAGGAGGTAAGCAGCGGCACTTCCACAAGAGAAGATTATCATGCCGTGGATCTAAAAGATTTTGAGCTGAACGCAGCAAGAGAGGCAATCGGAAAGGGGATGCATTTTTATGGCATGACCGTTCAGATTGACGAGAGCTGTATCTTGAAATCTGCAAGAGCTTTTCTGGTATTTAAGAATGTAGAGACCGTTGGAGAGGTGATACGCTCGGAGCCAAGTGTGCAGGACATCGAGGATGAGAAGTTTGAGTGGAGCTTTAGCATGTTCGTGGTATCCAAGGAACCGATGAAGGTCGTGTGGGATTCTGTGCTGAACGTTTCAGAGATAAAATCGGTGGTTGGCGAGGAGATCGCCTTGCCAGTGGGAACAGGCGAAGAGGAGGAAAAGAAGGCAGAGGGGAAATCAGAGGAGAAGGAAAAGCGGCAAGAGGAGAAAGAAAAGTCCGTTGCCGTGGTGGAGGAGAAGCAGCCGGAGGCGGCAAAGGAGCCTGTTGCTAAGCCGGCAGCCCAAGCCGCCGCTCCAAAGCAGCCCGGAGGAAAGCCAGTGGTCAATCGCTCTGTCCGCGTAGATATTGACAAGCTGGATGTGCTGATGAATCTGGTGAGTGAGCTTATCACAGCAAAAAATGGAATCGTGTCCGTGAGCGACAGCGATAAGGCAGATGCGGCGCAGCAGATTCGCGAGCAGGTGGAGTATCTGGAGGGAATTACCACCAGCCTCCATGAGTCTGTGATGAAGGTCAGAATGGTGCCGATCGAGAGCGTAGTCAGCAGATTCCCTCGTATGGTGCGCGATCTGAGCAAAAAGCTTGACAAGAAGATGGAACTTTATATGAC
>CAMWWW010000281.1 GCA_947178015.1 uncultured Clostridia bacterium | reverse complement strand
GTTCCCTTCCTGAACATATGACATGGCCTTCCTTTCTCGATTGTTAAGCCGCAGTCTCAGCCGTTCCACTCGCAAAATTGCTCTTTGTCTCACCGGGCTGCCGCATAATTTCTTACCACTCTCCATAACTGTCTTCGTCAAGACACATTCCCCTTTTCTTTATTATAGCACATATAATTTTCTACGTATACCTAAATTTTCTGAATTTAGTGAAACTCTTTTCTATTTTGACCTGTTCCATTTTATCCGCTGTCATTCATACGATAGCCAATCCCGCTTTCCGTAAAAATATATTGTGGCTCTGCCGGATTCTTCTCTAGTTTTCTTCTGATATTTACCATATTGACGCGCAGAATACGATTGTTGTTATCTGCGTAGGGACCCCAGATCTCCTTTATCAAATGATCATACGTCATCACTCTCCCCGCATTTTTGGCAAGAAGCACCACTATCTTATATTCGATTTGCGTCAAATGAACCGTCTGTTCTCCCACCTTTACCTGATGGCTTTCAAAATCTATCATTAAATCCCCTATTTTGATACTCTTCGTATTTCCTGCGGGCGACGTGTGGCGAAGCGCCGTCCGAATCCTCGCCAGCAGCTCCCCTGTACTAAACGGCTTTGTGATATAATCATCTGCGCCATAATCAAGGGCGTCTATTTTATCCTTCTCCTGTGTTCTTGCTGACAACACAATAACGGGGATTGCGCTCCACTCTCTCAGCTCCCGAATCACCTCGTTTCCGTCCATGTCCGGCAGCCCCAGATCAAGCAGAATCACACTTGGGCAATGAGAGGCTGCCATCCGAAGTCCCTCCCTGCCAGTGCGGCAGCTTATCGCCCGATAACCATGGCTGGTAAGCACCGAAGAAAGAACATTCACTATCCTTTGCTCATCCTCAATAATCAATATCTGTATTTTCTGACTCATCTTCCTCATCCTCCATCGGCAGCAAAAAATAAAACTCTGCACCTTTCGCATGATTTCTTCCGCCAATCTCTCCGCCATGCGCCTTTATTATAGTCTTACAAAGAGACAACCCTATCCCCATCCCTCTTTTTGAATCACTTCGATTATCTGTACAAATATAAGTTCCATCAAACAGATGCTTCATCTGTTCTGATGGGACGCCCCGCCCATAATCGCGCACACTCACCAATACCCAATTTTCTTTCTTGCTTACTGTGACAAAAATGGGATCGGTACTATCTGCATACTTTATGGAATTTTCTAACAGATTCATCACCACCTGTATCAGCAAAATTGCATCCACAGCAACCATAAATATCGCTTCCGGCAGTTCCAGACGAATATCTGCCGTAGGATATCGCTTCTTCACTCTCTGAATACTCTCAGATAAAATTTCTTCTATTGGTTCAAGTGATGTTTTTACCATAGCTTCCCCAGATCCTATTCTTGTGATGGACAAGAGATTCTCCACCATGGTCAGCAGCCAGTTAGAATCCTCGCTGATATTTTTAAGCATCTGTTCAAGCTCTTCCCTGTCCATAGACGGATTCTCAAGACAGGCCTGACTTGCACCGATAATTCCTGTAAGTGGAGTTCTCAGATCATGAGAGATAGAGCGCAGAAGGTTTGCCCGCATATTCTCTCTTTCTGATTCCAAAAGCATCCTCTGATGCTCTTTTAAATGAGCGGTGGTCGTTCCCGTAATCAGAGAAATTCCAAAGATCCCCAAAAAAGTAATAGGATACCCGTCCCTCACAAAATTCAGCTCCATAATCGGCTCAGAAAAAAAGTAATTGATCGCTATCACTGCGACAACACTTGCAAGACTTCCCCAAAGATAGCCCGATGTATATCTAGCAATCAGCACTATAAACATAACATATACAATCGCTATATTAGTTGTGAGTTGTGACATCACAAAAAAAGCATAGGCAATTAATGTCGCCAGCACCAAAAGAGCTATTGTAAGCAGACAATCTTTTCCAAAGCTCTTCTCCCTTTTTTCTTTCACGGCTCCTCCTTATGCTTTTCTTATTATACAAGATAATATTGTCCACCCTTTTTCTTTGGGTGTCCGCGTAATCAAGTATAAAATTTTTCTCTTGGCACGCCGCGCAAGTGCACGTTAGTAAGCAATCTATTCCTTCGTGCGCCCTGCGCATGAAAAGTGCCGGCATACACCGGCATTTTAACTCTCATTTCTGCGCTGCTTTTTGCGCATAAAGCAATTTTATGGCAAACAGCGCGCAGACACAAATGAGGTGCGTTTCTTGTTCCCGTCACGCCCTAATTTTTAAAACTGTGTATCGGTGCAGGAATTCGTCCTCCTCGTTTTACAAATTCCTCACAGGATTTTTGATTGACAGGCATAATCGGCGCATAGCCCAACAGCCCACCAAATTCTACGGTTTCCCCTACACCCTTTCCAATTACAGGTATAATGCGGACTGCCGTCGTCTTCTGGTTTACCATGCCAATGGCTGCCTCATCTGCAATGATACCAGAAATTGTAGAAGCAGGTGTATCACCCGGTATCGCAATCATATCAAGCCCCACTGAGCAGACGCAGGTCATCGCCTCCAGCTTCTCAAGTGTAAGGGCTCCCTCTGCCGCCGCATCAATCATTCCCCGATCTTCGCTGACTGGAATAAAGGCTCCGCTCAAACCGCCGACATAAGAAGACGCCATAACACCCCCCTTTTTTACCTGATCATTGAGAAGGGCAAGAGCCGCTGTTGTTCCGGGTGCACCCACCATCTCAAGTCCCATCTCCTCCAAAATCTCCGCAACACTATCTCCCACCGCAGGTGTGGGGGCAAGTGAAAGATCGATAATGCCAAATGGTATGCCAAGCCTTCTTGACGCCTCCTGTGCCACAAGCTGACCGACACGTGTGATCTTAAACGCCGTCCTCTTAATTGTTTCACAAAGCACCTCAAAGTTTTCTCCCCTTACCTGCTCCAAAGCATGTTTTACAACGCCCGGTCCGCTGACGCCCACATGGATCACCGCGTCCGGCTCTGTCACACCATGAAAAGCTCCCGCCATAAATGGATTGTCATCTGGAGCATTGCAGAACACCACCAGCTTGGCACAGCCAAGAGAATCCTGAGCCTTTGTAAGCTGTGCTGTCTCCTTCACCACCTCTCCCATCAGACAAATTGCATCCATATTGATGCCCGTCTTGGTGGAACCTACATTTACGGAACTACATACACGCTCTGTTTCTTTGAGCGCCATGGGGATCGAGCGAATCAGCAGCTCATCCGAAGTCGTCATTCCCTTTGACACCAGCGCAGAATAACCACCAATAAAATTTACGCCTACCTCCTTCGCCGCCTTATCCAGTGTTTTTGCGATACTAAGATAATCCTCTGTCGTCTTACAAGCAGCCGCACCGACCAGCGAAATAGGCGTTACAGAAATCCTTTTATTCACAATAGGAACCGCATACTCCCGCTCTATCGCTTGTCCTGTGC
>CAMWWW010000280.1 GCA_947178015.1 uncultured Clostridia bacterium | reverse complement strand
TAGCAGGACTGGCTATGCGGACCTTTCTCGAAAATGATTATGCAAGTAATAAACCCTCTATTTCATTCCTATATCTGGTTCATCCAAAAGCGCAATGGTTTCTGCTGTCTTTCCCTCTGTCTCAAAAAGAATTATCTCATTCTCTCCCTTTTTGATAAGTGGTCCCGGAATATACAGCCTTCTTTGTGGGCCAATCTCCCAAAAGCGTCCTAAATGAAATCCATTAATAAAGGCGCAGCCCTTTCCCCATCCTTTAAAATCTAAAAAGGTATCGCAGCTTTCCTCTGCCTGAAAATGGAACCGATAAAAGGCAGGCACCCCCTCCTTATATTTTCCTGAGAAATCTACCTTTGCAATATCCTCAAGGGGCAGAGGGTATTGTACCCAATGGTTGTGCATATGTCCATTAAGCTGCACACATTGATTAATTCCCTTCCTTTGTCTCTCCATTCTTGGGCCAAAATTCACTCTTCCCATATTTTCAATTAGAATATCAATGGAAGCTCCCTTCTCATGCTCCACCAAAAGCTCGTGTTCTTCCAAAAGCTCCCTGTCATACAGGGTCAGTACAGGCTTTTCTTCCACAAAAATATTCGCCCTGTCATTCGCCTCCCACAGACGAAGCTTTTCAAGTCTTTCCTCCGTCTCCAATGTGGAATGATAGAGAATATAGCCATAATTTTGCCCCAGACATTCCATAGACTGCGGGAAAATGCCGGGAATTCCTCTGCTTAAAGCATCTAATGTTGAAAACAGACTAACCTTATCCTCCACCTGCAATGTCCCATATGTCTTTCTGCGAATTTCTGTAGTAAATATGGGCTCTTTTACTGGGGCATATTTGCGGATCACATCCTGATAACGTCTATATTTCTCTGTCAGCCTGCCATCCTCTGATAGTACTGCATCGTAATCATAAGAAGTAACATCTGGCGTCAACTCATCATAGTAATTTGCGCCATTCATAAAACCAAAATTTGTGCCGCCCTCGAACATATAGATATTCACGTGTCCCATCTCAAGCATTTTATCCAGATCCTTGACACTCTCCTCCAGATTGCCCGTCATATGTCCGCCATTGCCCCAATGATCAAACCAGCCAACCCAAAATTCTGCACACATCAAAGGGCCGCCATCTGTGTACTCTTTTAGAATCTGAAAGCGCTCCTCTGTCCGGGAGCCAAAATTTCCTGTCGGCAGAACACCGGGAAGCATCCCTCCATTTAAGCTCTCCCTCATCGGTCCGTCCGAGGTGATAAATGGCACCGTGATTCCATTTTCTACAAGCATCCGGCGCAGTTCCTCCAAATATCCCTTATCATTGGCAAAATAACCATATTCGTTTTCTATTTGTATAAGCAGCACTGGGCCGCCCTGATCGATCTGGAGAGGCACCAGCATGGGAATCAGCACCTTATAATACTCCTCCACCTGTTTTAAAAATGGAGGATAGGAGCAGCGGAGCCGCATCCTCTCCTTCGCGAGCAGCCAAGCGGGAAGCCCTCCAAACTCCCACTCTGCACAGATATAGGGCGATGGGCGCAGTATCACATACAGTCCAAGTTCCTGCGCAAGCTTTACAAAACCCACCACATCCGCCATACCAGAAAAATGAAACTCTCCCTTAACTGGTTCATGTACATTCCATGGAATGTAGGTCTCCACTGTATTACAGCCCATCGCTCTCAATTTTTCCAGACGATCGCGCCAGTATTCTGGCACAACGCGAAAATAATGGATGGAGCCGGATATGATCTGAAATGGCTTTCCATCCAGATAAAATGTTTCCTTTCTTTCAAAACGTCCCATTTCCAGCCTCCTTATTCTGCTTCTATAAATACAAAGTCTTTAAAGTTAAAATTGCTTCCCGGCAGGAATATAAAGGTTACCTCCTGCATCCCTTTTACCGGCTCAAATGAGAAAAGCTGCTCCTCATAGTTCTCACACCGGCTAAACTCCACAATTCTGCGTATTTCCTGAACGCCATCAAAAAACCGGATATGGATGCTGTTCTTTTCTAATGGAGTGCTGCCCAAAATACGGACTGCATGGGTTCCCTTCTCCCCAAAATCCAGTCCCTTAAATACCAGCGAAACATTATTTCCTATCTTTGTGACTGCATCCTCCTGCCGCTCAAAGCTGTCGCCATATAGTTCATCACACCCTGCTGCATGGCGTCTTGCAAATGCGCTTCCAGACAAACCATCTTCCTCTGTCTCCTGAAACCCTGATGCATAAAGTTCCAGCTCTGATATCTGGGAAATTCTCTCTCTGCCATTTCTGCATGCCGCGCGAAGTCTAAACCCGCCATTTCCCAATGCTGTCACTTTAACCCTTCTCTTTTCCTTATCAAGAATTTCCAGCCTTGCCTTTGCTGTCTCTGCGCCTGAATCTTCTATTATGCGCCATTCGAGGTCATGGTAGGTAGCATCCTCTGGATACACGGTTGCCTCCACTATAAGCTCCTGCCGCCCTTCTTCCATCTGCTGTCCTTCTGGTGAAGAAAGCTCTATCTTTCTAATTGGAAGCTCATCCATATAGGCGCTCTCTGTATTTCTGTCATAATAGTTCGGACGTCTTTTTGCAGTGATAGCAAGTGTCGTCGATGCCGAAGTAAGCCCTTTTGAGGTGACGGTGACATGAATCTCATCTGTTTCATCCTCTTGAGGAGAAAACGGCGCGATAATTGCCAGCAGTTTCCCTGAGAATAATCTTCGCGAGCTGCCCTTATAGCTGTCATAATCTGTGCTATCTCCATTATCAAGACCGACAAGCCTCCCTGCCCCCTCTACCTTTACCTGAACGCGGTTATTTGCATTTCTGACCGGATACCCGTCTATATCCTTTGCCGAGATCGTGAGGAACGCCAGATCCCGCTCGGAGCTAAGCACATCTCTGTCTGCTTCCACCATAAGCGCCGCTGCATCTTTAAAGGAATGTTCCTCTGCTCTTGCAATCTCCTGCCCCTCCTCATTGTATGCGATGGCAAGAAGACTCCCTCTATAATAAGGGATCTGCCAGTCTGCACAGAAGGTGCTGCCATGTTCATGATCTATCCTCCGTTGTCCTTTTGATACCCCATTGACAAACAGCTCCACAAGCGGCGCATTGCTTACCACCCGGACATCAATTTGCTGTCCCTCATTAAAATCCCAGTAGGGAAATACATGCACCATAGGAGCCTTTTTATAATCGGTCCACTCTGCCTGATAACGATAAAAGCTATCCTTTGGAAATCCAGCCGTGTCAATCTGCCCAAAATAAGAATTTTTTGTCTGATATGGCGTCGGCTCCCCAATATAATCAAAACCTGTCCACAAAAACTGTCCCATACTAAACGTATGATCCCGCTCCATCGCAATACAATAATCTGTGCTCTTCGCTCCCCAGCCTGTCACTTATACACAACTCCGAGACCAAGAGACACCTGACCAGGGGGGTTGGCGGGTGG
>CAMWWW010000279.1 GCA_947178015.1 uncultured Clostridia bacterium | reverse complement strand
GTATATCAATGATAGATTTTTGCCAGATAAAGCGATCGATCTGATTGACGAGGCTTCCTCCAAAGTGCGGCTGGGTGTGTTTTCTTCTCCAAAGGAGCTGAAAGCGATTGAGGAGGAGATTGAAAAGCTTGGCGAGGAGAAGGAACAGGCGATTATCCGCGAGGAATATGAGCGGGCTGGTGAGATTAAGAAAAAGCAGGAGAAACGGGAGGAACGCAAGCAGAAGATTCTAATGAAGTGGGAGAAGGAGAAAGCTTCCCTCAAACTTCGCGTGGATGAGGCGCAGATTGCGGAAGTGGTCTCGGACTGGACCAAGATTCCGGTGAAAAAGCTGGAGCAGGAAGAGGCAGAGCGTTTAAAGACTTTGGAGACGCTGCTTCACAAGCGTGTTGTCGGGCAGGAAGAGGCTGTCACTGCGGTGTCAAGAGCGATACGAAGAGGGCGTGTTGGCCTAAAGGACCCAAATCGTCCAATCGGTTCTTTCCTTTTTCTTGGACCTACCGGCGTGGGCAAGACGGAGCTGTCCAAGGCTCTTGCCGAGGCTATGTTTGGCGCGGAGAGCGCCGTGATTCGCGTGGATATGTCCGAATATATGGAGAAGCACAGTGTGAGCAAGCTGATCGGATCACCGCCCGGCTATGTAGGCTATGAGGAGGGCGGACAACTCAGCGAGAAAGTGAGAAGAAATCCATATTCGGTTATCTTGTTTGACGAGGTGGAAAAAGCGCATCCCGATGTATTTAATATTTTGCTTCAAGTTTTGGATGATGGACATATCACAGATGCACAGGGGCGGCGGATTGATTTTAAGAACACGGTGCTTATTATGACTTCTAATGCGGGAGCAGAAAATATTATTTCTCCAAAGCGTCTAGGTTTTGGTGGAGATGGGAGCGAAAAAGAGAGCTATAACCAGATGAAAACCAATGTGATGGACGAGGTAAAGCGGATCTTTAAGCCAGAATTTTTAAATCGAATTGACGAGATTATTGTGTTCCATGCATTAAATAAAGAACATATCCACAGCATCGTACAAATTATGCTGGATAGTTTAGTAAGGCGGATTAAGGCGCAGATGAATATTGCGATAGAGGTGGATGAGGCGGCAAAAGAATTTATTGTCGAGCAGGGATATGATGAAAAATATGGCGCCCGCCCGCTTCGCAGAGCGATCCAGAGTAAAGTGGAGGATGCACTTGCAGAAAAGCTGCTGGAAGGAGAGATAAAGACAGGCGATCAGGTGCTGGTGAAAAAGGGAGAGAAGGAGCTGGAATTCTCTGTTGGTGCGAGATAAAGAGGGACAATATCCCTCTGGCCGACAGGGTGATTGACAAAGATTATACAGGTATATTATAATGGATATACAGGAGCTTTCTGCAAAGCAGGATAAGTAAGGTTACAGGATAGTCAGCCAAGATTCGGATAAAGAATCATGTAGGCTAAACGGTAACTAAGCAGGTAAAAAAATCAGGAGGGCAAAAGAATGTCGGTAGTAAGCGAATTGATAAGAAAAGAAGCAGATGGGACAATAAGCTTTGGCAATTATTCTCTGGAAAAGAAATCGAAGGTTGAGGATTATGAACATAACGGGGATTTGTATAAGGTAAAGACCTTTAAGGAGATAACAAAGCTTGAGAGAAACGGGATGTTTGTCTATGAATCAGTTCCGGGGACTTCTGTGATGAATCTTAAAGTTACCGACAGTGGTATGGAGTTTCTGGTGGAGGGGACAACAGATTCCCAGATTACAGTGGAGTTAGCGCCAGAAAGTGAGTACGAGACAGTGATTGATGAAAAGAGCGCTGGAAGGATGAAGACAAATCTAGGAGGAAAGCTGGTGCTCAGCGTTGATCTGGGCAGCGGAAATGCAACACAGGTAAAGATAGTGAAACTTTCATAAGAAGCAGGTGCTCCCTGCAATATCTTCCATAAAAACAAGAAGATATGCTGGGAGCATTATTATGTGTGTGGGAAAAAGAAATTCCATACTTGATTTTTGGGGGAGGAAATATGGCAAAGGGGAAAACAATCGCTTTTTTTTGTCAGGAATGTGGATATGAGTCCGCGAAATGGCTGGGACAGTGCCCTTCCTGCAAGGCGTGGAACACTCTTGTAGAAGAGCCGGTGGCATCAGCAAAAGCAACGAAAGCCGTGCCTACAAAGCGTTTTCGGAGTACAGCGGAACCTTGTAGACTGTCAGAGATCACAGCAGGGGAAGAAGAAAGGATTTCCACGGGCTTGGCGGAGCTTGACAGAGTGCTGGGAGGAGGAATTGTGCCGGGTTCTTTGATTTTGGTTGGCGGTGATCCGGGAATAGGAAAATCTACACTTTTGCTTCAGATATGCCGCACGCTGGCGGATGGAAGAAAGGTTATTTACATATCAGGAGAGGAGTCCTTAAAACAGATAAAGCTTCGCGCAGATCGACTGGGAAGTTTTCCGAGAGAGCTGCTTCTTATGTGCGAGACCAGTCTGGAGTCAATAGAGGCAGCAATTGAAAAGGAAAAGCCTTCCATTGTGATTATTGACTCGATTCAAACTATGTACAAGGAGGAGGTCTCTTCTGCTCCGGGCAGTGTCAGCCAAGTGAGAGAATCAACAGGGGCATTGATGCAGATTGCCAAGGGGCTTGGCGTATCTGTTTTTATCGTCGGTCATGTCACAAAGGAAGGGGTGGTGGCTGGTCCAAGGGTGTTGGAGCATATGGTTGACACGGTTCTCTATTTTGAGGGAGACCGCTATGCGGCATATCGAATCTTGCGCGCTGTTAAGAACCGATTTGGCTCGACAAATGAGATAGGGGTATTTGAAATGAGAGAGAAGGGGCTTATCGAGGTAAAGAACCCTTCGGAATATATGTTAAATGGAAAGCCGCAGGGGGCCTCCGGCTCTGTTGTCACCTGCTCCATGGAGGGAAGCCGTCCAATTTTGCTTGAAGTTCAGGCTCTGGTGTGTCGGACAAACTTTGGTATGCCAAGAAGAACGGCAGCAGGGACAGATTATAATAGAGTGAATCTCCTGATGGCTGTACTTGAAAAAAGAGCGGGTGTACGGCTTTCAGACTGTGATGCGTATGTAAATATTGCAGGCGGAATGAAGATGAATGAACCATCGCTTGATCTGGGGATTGTTATGGCTTTGGTGTCAAGTTATCGGGATAAGGCGGTGGATGAGGAAACAATTATGTTTGGAGAGGTGGGGTTGTCTGGCGAAGTAAGAGGCGTGAGCATGACAAAGCAGAGGATATTAGAGGCAAAGAAACTTGGATTTCGAAAATGTATTCTGCCGAAAACTTCAATGGATGGGCTTGAGAATATAGAAGGAATATCGTTGATGGGCGTATCCGGGGTGCGGGAGGCAATCGCATTGCTTTAGTGGACTTAATTTTACACCAGTTTACAACTTTTTGAAAAAGTATAAGTTTTTGTAAGAGTTATTTGCATAATCATTTTCGAGAAAGGTCCGC
>CAMWWW010000278.1 GCA_947178015.1 uncultured Clostridia bacterium | reverse complement strand
CTAAGCGAGAGCGGGGTGACGGAGGAAATAGCAGGACTGGCTATGCGGACCATTTTCAAAAGTTTGTCGTGAAAATATTATGCGACAACCACTTTAATCCCAGCCGCGTCTGCGCCCAGAAATAGTGGAAACAGCATCCAATGTGATCTCTACCGTCTGCTCATCAATACATAACGTATAGGTTTCTCCCAGTGCAAGCTCCGGGCTGCTAAATACTACAGAAGATATCTCCTTTTTGGTCGTATGGCGGCATAACTCTTTTCCATCTGCATCAACAATACAAATTTCACTGCCTGCCCCATAGGAACGCTCGAAAGTATGCCGAAAAGAATATTGTTTTGAACTTTCATCAAAGGTTTCCGCCATGCCTGAACTGCCGACTGCAAGAATTGTCCCGCCGCTAATTGTGCAGATTCCCCCATTTTCAGAGCCAGAATCAAGCGCTCCATTCCAATTGCTGCTGGGACCATCGATAATAATTTCACCGCCCTCTATGGAAAGATTTCCATTGGAGTCCAGACCATCTCCTCCTGCATTTACTTTTACCTCTCCTCCACGGATTGTTAAATTCGGCATATCCTTTACTTTGTTGATTGTGGTTTCTCCTCTCCATCCTCTGCTGTCAGGTCCTCCATTGGCATTGATGCCATCGTCACTTGCCACGATATCAATCAAACCTCCTTCTATAGAAATCTGATTGGCTTCCAGACCTTCGTAGGATTTTGTGATCTGAATTTCTCCGCCTGAAATAGTGAGCGCTGCATCAGCATGGATTCCGTCATCTTTGGTGGCAAGTGTAAGGACACCGCCAAAAATCTGTATTGTACCGTTGGAATGAACCGCATCATCATAAGAATCCACAAAAAAGGTACCATCTGAAATAGAAATAGCTTTGCCGCTTTTCAGACCCTTGGCACTGTTCTGTGTTATATCCGATAAATCCCAGTCAGAATCTGGATTGTCTTGGCTGCTTTGTAATGAAGGAAAGGTGTCTCCGCTCCCATCACTGGTTATCATATGAAAGGTCCCGCCTGCGATAGTAAGGGACGTTTCTGCTTGGATTGCATCGCCACGGCTTTGTATAAAAAAGGTGCCGTTTTCGATCGAGATAACACCATAGCCATCTCCCGTCGTATCGTCGGATTTTATGCCATCGCCGCCCGAATGGATAGAAAAATTCCCTCCCGTAATTCGAACGGAATCATTTCCTTTTATTCCATTGTTCCATGCTTCTACTTCAATATTTCCATTGTCAATAGACAAAGCGTTCTTTGTATGGATGCCATTGTTGATATAACCAAATACTTGAAGAGAGCCCGTTCCGGTGATAGACAGATTATCCTTCGCGTAGATCGCTGCGCCTTTGGCATCTTGTTCCTCTTCTAACGTCTTTCTTTCTCTTTCTGTTTCTGTGCCGCTCTGTACGCGGTTTATTGTCCCCTCTTCCAGCAAAAGAACTGTACAGCCTGCATTTTCAATATAGATCGCCGCATCTGACAGATTTGTGATGTCCGCACCGTGTAATACTAATTCCACCGTCTCCTTGTTGCCCGCATCCACTGAAATCTGTCCATCCTGCAGCGTGCCGCTAATTCGATAACTGCCGCCGCTATATATGGTTATCGTGCTGCCTGAGACATTTGCTCCTGAACCTAACACACGACTGCCTTCCTGATTTAAAAGAATCTGTGTCGGTTCGGTAGCATGAGACAGAAGGGTCGTATCGGATTCTGCATTGTCTGAGAGTAATTGTACCCCATATGTCATTTCAAACCAAACACATACTGCCAATAGGAACAGCAGTCCAATCACTCCAAAAAAGATTAACAGCCTATTTTTCTTCTTTTTCAAAAGAACCTCCTTCTACAGCATCTCTTTCTCTGAGAAATCACTTATGGATACGTTTAAGTTTCCATTCCGCGCGCGTATTTCGTCAATAAATTCCTTTGGCACTACCGTATCAGAAAACCGCACCTCGTAAGTAAGCTCAAAAAGTGTTCCCATATTGGTGGTCTGAATTTTTCTCAGATAGGTACTGGTTGTATATTGCTCAAAAATGTCGTTAAACAATTCTTCATAGCTAAAATTTTCTGGTATGGTTATCTTTAACTGTTTTTCATAGCGGGAAGCGGCACCAAAATTTATTTTTGTTAAAAGCAGCGTAAAGCTCGCAGTCAGCAGAAAAAACAACACGGCAATTCCAATCAGCCCCATACCAAGGGCAAGTCCAATCGCCATATCTGTAAAGATCGCCGCAATTTCTCTCGCTGTTCCGGGAACACTGCGGAAACGTACCAGAGTAAACGCTCCTGCTACCGCGACACCAGCGCCGACATTCCCGTTTACAAGCATAATAACAAGACAGACTACCATGGGAAGCATCGATAATGCCAGCGCAAAACTTGCACTGTGTCTGCTTCTATATAAAAATACAAGTGCGTTTAGCACACCCAAAGCCATAGCTGCAACCATACAGACTAGAAATGCAGGAAGGGTAATTGGATTCGTTAAAACACTGTTCATCATAAGTTTTTCATCCTTTCTGAAATTGACTGGCGGCAATATACCGTTCGTAACAGGTTCCATATTTCGAAAACGATAATGGATATATCCTATTTTCACTCAATATATGGGCCAGCCAGAGAGGCGCTGCTTGTGGAATTTTTATTTCCATAACAATCTCCCCTTTGGAAAGCACTGGCTTTCCCCTATCTCCGTCACAGAGATTCAGCGCGTCCGCGCGCCAGCGTATATTCCTGTCAAACGTAATGCGTAGTTCCTGATTTTCTTTTCCTGCCAGTGCGATGCGGTCATATCCGATAAATACCTTCGGCAGCGGATGATACCTTTCATAAAAACACCGTATTTCCCGCTGGATTTCATAGTCTTCAGAAAGATCTCGCTCCTTTCTGATAAATGCCTGTATGTCATCGACGCAAGCTGCTATTCGCCTTTTACACACCACTCCATTAAATTTTTTCTTAATCTCTGCATAAATCAGATCCTTGCTGCCCGGCACCCCATAACTGCGCAGACGAAATTTCTCCTTATAAATAGGTTTCGCGATGGAAGTGCGAACCAACTCGTAAGACGGCGTATCATAATAAATATTGCATATGGTATATTGTCCGTAAGTATCCTCTTCCATCCTCTGCCTAAGTTCTGGCAAAATAAGACGATACTGCTCTGGCGTCAATAGATACTTTTTTTCATATCTTTTTAATGTATGTTGTATTTTTGTCATTCTTTTTCCCTTCCAGACAAAATGATGCCATTCCCGAAACCAGCATTATTCCGCCAGCATACATAAGCCGTTGCTGGTGTATCGATATAGTGCCTGCAATCTCAAGAATTCCGCGAAGAAGGCTGCTGATCGTAACTGCTGCCACCCCAGAATGATACAGATTCACCGTAACTCTCCCCGGCAGATGGATTTTTGGAATATACCCGAAACCCATACTCGGCAGAACGCCAAGCAA
>CAMWWW010000277.1 GCA_947178015.1 uncultured Clostridia bacterium | reverse complement strand
GTCAACGGACAGTTTATGCTTTTTGTATATTTTTTATAAAATTTTTGTCCATTATTTCGTCATACTGCTTTATTTTATTGTCCAATATCAGAGTAATTTCTTGTCGCATACAGCAATCCAGCCAAAAATAACTCCTAACAGGAAAATGTTTTGCAAACTCTCCTATCTCACTTTAACCTAAGACAAACAAAACTCTTGCTATCTGGTTTTGAATACTATATAATGTAGAAGTACCATAGAATAAAATCACCCATTGGAATTCTGCATATTTTTAACAAAGAGGGATAATCATGACAAACAAAGAACTGATTTCTTCTATTATTGAAAAGCTAAATTATATCAGACCAGAGAACATACCAGATATTGATCTGTATATGGATCAGGTTACTACTTTTATGGATTCCAGCTTGAAAGACTCCAAGCGCTACGATTCTGACAAGATTCTAACAAAAACCATGATCAACAATTACGCCAAGAATGACCTGCTCCCTCCGCCCCTCAAGAAAAAATACTCTAAGGAGCACATTCTCGTACTGATCTTTATCTACTATTTAAAAAACATCCTATCCATCAACGATATTCAGACGCTGCTCTCACCGCTGACCAGCAAATATTTTACCAGCTCTGATGGGCTGACACTCGAAGACATCTACAAAGAGGTTTTTCATCTGGAAGAAACACAGATATTATCCTTAGAAAAGGATGTCTACCGCAAATTTCAAAAGGCAAACCAGATGTTTCCAGAAGAAGAGGAGGAGGATCGAGAATTTCTATGTATTTTTTCCTTTATCTCCATGCTTGCCCTTGACGTCTATGTAAAAAAACAGATGATTGAAAAGATGATAGATGAATTAAATGAGAAAAACGAAAAAAAATCCCGCAACACAAAGAAAAAGTGACTGGCTTCCCAGTCACTTTTTCTGTCCTACTCTGCCGAATACCATATCATATCCGTCACTTCCATAATTTAAGGAACGGTTTACTCTGCTGATCGTCGCTGTCGATGCGCCTGTTTTTTCCGCAATCTCCAGATAAGTATTATGATTTCTCAACATCCGCGCCACCTCAAGTCGCTGTGCCATGGACAAAAGCTCATTTACGGTACAGATATCCTCAAAAAAGGAATAACACTCCTCCGAATCTTCAAGGCTTAAAATTGCCTCAAATAGACGATCCACCTCTTCCGTTCTAATTTTCTTGCTCACGATCTTTCCTCCATACTGTGTTTCTCAGAGTATTTTAACATACTAAAGTTTTAAAGTCCAGCGCTTTTCTCCAAAATCCTCTTTTTTATAAACTCTGGTCGATTATTTAGAACCAGCTCCTCTGGAAACACAAGCTCCTCCAAAAGTTTCTGCGCAAAATTATGACTGCCAACATCCGCATCCACATGCGCGTCGCTGTCAACCACAATCGGCACCTCATGCTTTATGCAAAGCCGAAGAATGATTCTATCATTTTCATAAGCATTTTGCCGATAACCATTTGGATTAAGAGAGCTGTTATTGAGCTCTATTATCGTGCCCGTCTCCTTAGCCCCTCGGACAACCTCCTCATAATCCATGGGATATCTCCCATCATCGGGATGACCCAAAATCAAAACATGCGGGTTCTCCATTACCTTTCTCGCCGCCCTTGTATTCTCTGCCACACTCCCCGGACGAATACACGGTATATGAAAGCTTGCAACAGCGTAATCTAGCGTGCGAAGGATATACTCCTCCATATCAACCTTTCCATTATAATCTATAATATTAAGCTCGCTCCCAAACATAAGTTCCACTCCATACTGCTTTTTTGGCACTACTTTCAGATTTTGAAAATGAAAGAAATGACATGTCCCCGGCATTGTCATAGAATGATCGGTTATGCCGAGAAGCTTTAACCCCTTTTCCGATGCCGCTTGTGCCATCTCTTTTATAGTACTGTAGGCATGTCCGCTGGCAATGGTATGTGTGTGCAAATCCAAGATATACTCCATTCTTCTCCTCATTTCTGCGCCTTCCTGCGCTCTATTTTCCTCGTTCTGGCTCTCCTTTGTATCTATTCCTTAACCATAATTACATGCGCTTTAGCACATATAAAATCAGAAGTTGACACAATGTTTTTCTGTGTCAACATTATACCATAATTACATGCGCTTTAGCGCATATAAAATCAGAAGTTGACACAATGTTTTTCTGTGTCAACATTATACCATAATTACATGCGCTTTAGCGCATATAAAATCAGAAGTTGACACAATGTTTTTCTGTGTCAACATTATACCATATCCTGTCAACATTTTCCGCATTTTTCATATCTTAGATCTGTAACAACTATCCACTACACAGGCGGCACCTTCGCGCTGTGGATGCCGCTCTCTATAACAGCGCAGAAATGAGGAGATTATGAAACTTTTAAAGAAAATGCTTTCAAACAAATTACTTCTTCTGCCAGCAATCGGCTTAACGGCTGCCCTGTCCTTGACCGGCTGCCAGAAAAAAGAGGAAGGCTTAACAGAGCTAACCTTAAACGAGGTTGCACACTCCATTTTCTATGCCCCACAATATGCGGCGATCGAGCTCGGATATTTTGAGGAAGAAGGCATCTCTCTGTCCTTGGTAAACGGTGCAGGTGCCGATAATGTTATGACCGCTCTCATATCTGGGGACGCAGACATTGGCTTTATGGGATCAGAAGCATCGATCTATGTGTACGCAGAAGGCGCACAGGACTATGCTGTCAACTTTGCCCAACTGACGCAGCGCGCCGGAAACTTCTTAGTGGCAAGAGAAGAGCAGCCTGATTTTCAATGGAGTGATCTAAAAGGACATGAGGTTCTTGGCGGAAGAGCAGGCGGTATGCCGGAAATGGTTTTTGAGTACATTTTAAAACAAAATGATATTGATCCTGCCACAGATCTCAATATTGTGCAAAATATTAATTTCGGCTTAACAGCAGGAGCATTTTCTGGCGGTCAAGGCGAATACACCGTAGAATTTGAACCATTTGCCACTGCATTAGAGCTGGAGGGCAAAGGTCATGTTGTTGCTTCCTTGGGAGTTGACAGCGGCTATGTGCCATACACCGCCTACTGTGTAAAAAAGAGTTATCTAAAAGATCATGCAGATGTTATTCAGAGCTTTACCAATGCAATACAAAAAGGTATTAACTATGTCAATACCCACTCTGCTGAGGAAATTGCAGCCACCATCGCGCCTCAATTTCCTGAGACAGATACCATCAACCTTGTCACTATTGTCGAGCGTTATCTGGAGCAGGATACATGGAAAACGGACACGGTATTCTCTGAAACCAGCTTTAACCTTCTTCAAGATATTCTAATTCAGGCTGGAGAATTGGACGCACCAGTTCCTTATGAAGACTTAGTAACAACTGAATTTTCCCTTAATGCTGTAAATTAGAAAACCATTTTTCATGTTTGAAAAACTATAAGTTTTTGTAAAGGCGATTTGTATAATCATTTTTGAGAATGGTCCGTGCAG
>CAMWWW010000276.1 GCA_947178015.1 uncultured Clostridia bacterium | reverse complement strand
GTTTTCTGGAACAGCTCCTCATCCGCACAGCGATCCATAAGCAGTGTCTCCGCTCCAAACATCTCAGGAACTTCCGTGAGAATTGTCGTACCGCCCTTGGAGATCAAAATATCAGAAAAAGCTCCCACCGTCGGATTCGCCGTGATGCCGGACAAGCCGTCGGAACCGCCGCACTTCATACCAATCACAAGCTCAGAGGCATCTACCTTCTCGCGCTTAAAAGTCCCTGCATAAGACGCAAGCTCCTCAAGAAGCTTTATGCCGGCTTCCATCTCATCCTCCACCTCTTGACAGACTAAGAAGCGCACCCTCTCTTCCTCATAATCACCCATAAATTTCTTGATCTCTTCGATATTGCTGTTCTCACAGCCAAGACCCAGAAGCAGGACGCCGCCCGCATTTGGATGATTGACCAGATTCGCCAGAATCTTTCTAGTATTATCCTGATCTTCTCCCATCTGGGAACAACCATAAGGATGGGTAAACGCAATCACGTCCTCCACCGTTCCTGTAACAAGTGATTTTGCGCTGCGCTCCAACGCCTTGGCAATATCATTGACACACCCCACGGTCGGAATGATCCACACCTCATTGCGAACGCCGACCTTGCCATTTTTGCGCTTATAGCCATCAAAAGTGACATGTTCTGTCTCCTGCAGATCCGTTCCTGTCGGGTGATAGGAATACTCCAGCAGCTCTCCCAACGCTGTCTTTACATTATGTGTGTGTATCCATGCACCCACACCGATATCTTCTTTTGCATTGCCAATGCGAAAGCCGTACTTAATAACCGCCTCTCCTGCCTGAATGGGCTTAATGGCAAATTTATGGCCCTGCATAATATCCTCTGCCGCCGTCATCTCGGCACCTGCTACATTTAGTATGGTGCCCTTCGCGATTGGCTTTAATGCAACCGCCACATTATCATTTTGATGTATCTTAATAATATCCTGCATCCATCTCTCCCTCTCGCGATTAGCCAACCAGCTTATCCACAACCTCTCTCATTCCATTTGCGCGGATATCTGCCACATAACCTGCCACAGCGTCCACAAGTCCTTCTATCTTGCTCAGATCCTCTCCGCCGAAAAACTTCGTATTGCTAAGGAAAGCCTCCGCATACTCCTTCGGCTCCTTAGCGGAATTTGCCTTAAAGAAATCCAGAACAAATCTGTCATCGCGAATCACATACTCCTCGCCGTTTCTCTCTCCAATCAAGCAGTAGCCTCCATTCGCCTCGCCATCCTTCTGTGTCGCATAGAAGCACATCTCCGCTGCAAGAGAGAAGGTCAAATACTTTGGAAGTTTTCCAAACTTCTCAATATATCCCAAGAAGGACGGCATACAGCGCGCCTCCCACTTAGAGATAGAATTCAGCGTAATATCCAACAATCTATGCTTAATATATGGATTGCAGAAACGCTCTGTAACGGCTGCCGCAAACTCCTTGCACTCCTCCGCAGGCAAAGATAAGGTAGGAATCACCTCATCTGATAAAGTCTCCTCCATAAATTTGCGAATTACCTTATCATCCATAGACTGCTTTACCAGATCATTTCCTGCCAAGAAAGAAGTCGGAACAAAGGAAGTATGCGCTCCATTTAAGATACGAACCTTTCTCTCCTTATATGGATGATGATCCTTGGTAAATACCACAGGAAGACCCGCTTCATTAAATGGCAGCTCCTTCTTAAGCGCTTCCAGATCCTTATCGCTCTCAATTACCCACAACCCAAAGATCTCCGCCGTGTCAATCAGCTCGTCCACATAGCCGAATTCCTTACAAAGCTCCTCCGCTTCCTCTCTTGGATACCCCGGCACAATACGATCCACCAGCGTACTGCAGAAAGAACATGCCTCCTCCAGCCACGCCTTAAATGCATCGCCCAAATTCCATGTATCCGCAAACTTCATCACGCACTTTTTCAGCTCGATTCCATTGTCAGAAATCAGCTCTAACGGAATCATAACAATTCCCTTATCAGCCGCCCCATTATAATGCTGGAATCTCTCATATAAAAGTTTTGTCAGCTTTCCGGGATAGGTCTTAGGAGGGCATGCTTGAAAATCATCTGTCTCGTCAAATACGATGCCCGCCTCTGTTGTATTCGATACGACAAAACGGACGGAATCCATCTTCGCATAGGACATAAACTTATCATACTCTTCAATGGCTGCCACTGCGTCCACCACGGATGTAATAATGCGTGTTTCCTTCTTTGGTGCACCATTTTCAATTCCGCGAAGCTGCAAAGTGTACTGACACTCCTGCTTATGAAAACGGTCAAGATTTCCAAACTCAATTGGTTTAATAATTACGACACCACCGTTAAAATCCGTCTTTTCATTGGTTACATCAAACATGTAATCCACGAAGGCACGAAGGAAATTTCCTTCCCCAAACTGAAGTACCTTTACTGGTCTGTCTGCTGCGTTAGAGATTTTCTTACTTAATGTTTCCATCCTTTGTCACCTCATCCATTATTTGGGCTGCAATTTGTTGTTTCAAACTACAGCATATTCTGATCTCTCTTACATGGCTTTATTTACACGAGCACATGTAAGTGCTTACATTCACTATTTTACCTAAAAATCATACAGAAGTCAATTCCATTTTAATATATTTTACCAAAATATTATAATTATAATCTAAAACGTGCCGGAATGATGCTTTTATCCCATGTGCAGCACAATATCGATTGGCGTCATCACTTTCGAGAACGGTCCCTTATAAGCCTAGTATGAGTTATTTATATAATCACTTTCGAGAAAGGTCCGTGCAGAGAGATGCCTATAGTCCTCCGTCACCCCGCTCCCGCTTAGTGAAAAACGTAGCGGGCACTAAGCTCGTATAATACCTCGCTAAGTGCCGACGTTTTTCAATAGGTGTCTTGAGGACTATAGGCATCTCTCTGCACTAATGTTTTGATTATGCTAGACACGTTGATTTCCTTTTCATTTCATTAAAAATATAATTAAAATCTCAAAAACCTTAAGAATATCATTTTACTTAGAGCGTGTTTGAAAAGTCATTCCTGCCATCCATACGCCCCACTTTGCGTGATATTTGCGCCAAATTCCGTCAACATAGCCCGCTATATCTCCTTCATTTGGCGCACATCTGGCAGAAAGCATTTTTCAAACACGCTCTAACATATATCTATTAAAAAACTATACTACTATGAATAAGCAAATCTGAAAATTACAAAAAATATTATATTTTCAGATTTGAATATATTAAATTAAAAAGATAATATCACTTTATTTTGTGTATATTGTACATTTTTCAAGAAACTATTCATGCATTATTTACAAGTGCAGAATATATGTTTTGGTAATTATTTTATTTTTCTCATTCATAGTATACTATCCATGTACTTGAATGATGATTATTGATAATACATAAACATGTAAAAAAACAGCGTGTCTGGAATACTCATAAAAAGCAGCCTAGCCAGCGCAGCTATTTTCCTCAAGGAACCTATTGAAAAAC
>CAMWWW010000275.1 GCA_947178015.1 uncultured Clostridia bacterium | reverse complement strand
CTGTTCCTGTAAATTTTCCTACCATCTTATCATAACGCCCGCCTCCCGCGCAGCTTCCGCCATATTCTGGGATAGCGACCTCAAAAATGGTGCCTGTATAATAGGACATCCCCCGCACCAAGATCGGATCAAATATCATCTTAAACTTCGCCTGCTTTGTTTCATTGACACTCTCTATAATTTCCTGAAGATTCTCCCTAACAGCCGGCTCCAAATATTCTTCTAGCTGTTTTGCAAAATAGGAAAGATCCACCGTTTTTTCTTCCATTCCTTTAAAAAGTGACAAACATTTCTCTGCTTGTTCTTTGGTATAGCTTTCCAGCAACTCCTTCTCGATACCGGAAAGACCAATCTTGTCCATCTTATCAAGAATAATAAATACCTGCTCATAATCTTCCTCAGCAAATCCGCTGTAAGCAGCCATCGCTTTTAATATCCTTCTATCGTTAATGCGGACTTCAAAGTTCTCAAAGCCCAACCTGCCAAGTGTTGTGGTCGTTGCAAGGATCAACTCTATCTCTGCCAGATTGGATGGCTCTCCAAAAATATCTATATCACACTGGTAAAGCTGACGAAAGCGCCCTCTCTGCGGCTGTTCGGCTCTCCACACAGTCCCGATCTGAAGCGCCTTAAAGGGGGAGGACAGCTCATTTGCATGATTGGAATAAAACCGCACCAGCGGCACCGTCAAATCATAGCGCAGGCCGCTGTCTATCAGATCCTTTTCCTCCTTCGCCGTCTCAAGCTTCAACTTCTCCCCTCGCTTTAAGATCTTATAGACCAGCTTCTCATTATCCCCGCCCTGCTTGCTGGTCAAATTCTCTATATGTTCTACACAGGGCGTCTCAATAGTGGTAAACCCAAATGTCCCATAGGTTTCCTTAATCACACGTATCATATAATCACGAATCTGCATCTCCCGCGGCAGAATATCTTTCATTCCCTTTACCGGTTTTTTAATCAATGCCATATGTCCCTCATTTCTGTGCTGTTTTCCTTGTTTCCATTCAATTTGTAAATATTTCCCTATATCTACGGAACATTATACTTTTTGCCTTTCACAGTGTCAAGTAATATTTCTTAACACCGCTGCCGTTCCGCTCTTATCCGTTTCATAATACATGAAAAAATTGTATTATTGACTTTTTGTATGTTGTTTGCTATGATGAAAGCATGTACTTGCATGTGAACGGTATCGATATCAAATACAGATTCGCCATTTACGAAAAAAGGAGGGAACAAACTTGGATGAGACAAGTCAAAAAATTATTGACGCCGCCATGATGTTAGTGCGAGATAAAGGTTATGTCGCAACAACGACAAAAGAGATTGCAAAGGCGGCGGGCGTAAATGAGTGCACTTTGTTTCGTAAATTTGAGAGTAAAAAAGATATTGTGATACAAGGAGCAAATCAGGCGGGCTGGCGCGCTAATATCGTGCCGGAGATTTTTGAACATGTGTCATGGGAGCTTTCGTCGGATCTAGAAATGTTTATGAGAGCATATATGGACAGAATGACACCGGATTTTGTCAATCTCTCCATCGGCTTGCGGGCGCCGCAGCTCTATGAGGATACCAAACAGCTCATTCTAAAAGTTCCACAGGCTTTCCTTTCAGCACTTACCGACTATCTAAATAAAATGTGTGAGATGGGAAAAATACCAAAAAAAGACTATAAGGCACTTGCAATTGTTGTATTTTCAGCGACTTTTGGCTATACATTCTTAAGCGCATCTTTTGGGAAGGAGCTGACAGATATGGAAAAAGATGCCTATATAAAAACCAGCGTACAAATGTTTCTAAAAGAAATCGAATCATAAAGCTTGGGCTGTTGTAGAGATAGTTCGAAAACTATCCCCGCAACAGCCCCAAAAATAAAGAATATGCATGCAAGCACATGCATGGAATAAATGGAGGAAGTTATGAAACAAATTACAGGCGCAGCATTATTTGTTAAAGCACTAAAAGAAGAAGCGGTTGATACCTTATTTGCCTATCCGGGCGGACAGGCCATAGACTTGTTTGATGCACTATATGGGGAAAAGGAGATCGACATTATCCTCCCACGTCATGAGCAGGGCTTGATTCATGCAGCAGACGGTTATGCGCGATCGACAGGGAAAGTGGGAGTCTGCCTTGTGACAAGCGGACCGGGAGCTACAAATCTTGTGACCGGAATTGCAACGGCAAATTATGACAGTGTTCCGCTTGTATGCTTTACGGGGCAAGTCCCAACCAACCTAATAGGAAACGATGCCTTTCAGGAAGTGGATATTGTCGGCATTACACGAAGCATCTGTAAGTTTGCCGTCACCGTGCGCAAAAGAGAGGATTTGGCTAAAACAATAAAGAAAGCTTTCTATATTGCACGTACAGGAAAGCCCGGCGTAGTTGTCGTCGATCTGCCAAAAGACATTCAGAAAGCATATGGCAGCGATCAGTATCCAGCAGAGATCGCAATTAGAGGATACAAGCCAACATTTACGGTTCCTATCGGGCAGATAAACAAAGCTGTGGAAGTGCTAAATCGTGCCAAACGGCCCATTTTTTTAATAGGCGGAGGGGTGGCGATTGCCCGCGCCGGCAAAGAAATGACAAAACTTGCAGAGCTTACGGGAGTTCCAGTTGTCACGACCATTATGGGCAAAGGGACCATTCCAACCTCACATAAATTGTATGTGGGCAATCTCGGAATCCATGGCAGCTTTGCCGCTAACGCCGCGGTTAGTCATTGTGATGTTCTATTCTCCATAGGAACAAGATTCAACGACCGCATAACTGGAAAAATAGAAGAATTCGCCAAGGATGCTGCCATTGTGCATATTGATATTGACGCCGCTTCCATTTCTCGCAATGTGTCCGTTGATGTCCCAATCGTGGCAGATGCAAAGGAAGCCATTGTGGCACTGCTAGACAGAGTACAACCCGCACAGATTACAGAGTGGACAACTCAAATTTACCTGTGGAAACAAAATTATCCAATTCATATGGAAAAAACTGGACTCACACCACAAAAAATAATAGAATCCATTCATGATACCTTTCTGGATGCAGTGATTGTGACGGATGTGGGACAGCATCAACTATGGACAACACAATTTCTTGATCTTGACGAACCTAGACAGCTACTGACTTCAGGAGGCTTAGGGACAATGGGCTATGGTTTGCCCGCGGCGCTAGGTGCAAAACTTGGCAATCCTGAAAAAGATGTTATTGTAATATGTGGTGACGGCGGCATACAGATGAATATACAGGAATTAGCAACGGCGGTTGTCTACGAGCTTCCCGTTATTATTTGTATTTTAAATAATGGATATTTAGGAAATGTAAGACAATGGCAAGAGATGTTTTATAACAAACGATATTCCAGCACCTGTACGCGCTATCGAAGAAGCTGCGGGACATACTGCAAAAGCCCGGATCGCCGTTGCCCAGAATATACGCCTAATTTTGTCAAACTGGCAGAAAGCTATGGGGCAAATGGTATCCGCATCAAA
>CAMWWW010000274.1 GCA_947178015.1 uncultured Clostridia bacterium | reverse complement strand
GTGCTGTCGAAAAGCCAAATTCCTCCGCCCCAAGAAGGGCTGCAATCAACACATCACGCCCTGTCATCAACTTGCCGTCCGTCTCCAGTACCACCTTATTTCTAAGCCCATTTTGAATTAAGGTCTGATGCGTCTCTGCCAGACCCAGCTCCCATGGAAGCCCTGCATTATAAATCGAATTTCTTGGCGCCGCACCCGTTCCGCCGTCAAAACCAGATACCAAGATCACCTGCGCCCCTGCTTTTGCCACGCCTGCCGCCACGGTTCCTACACCTGCCTCCGATACCAGCTTAACCGAAATTCTTGCATCCTTATTGGCATTTTTCAGATCATAGATAAGCTGTGCCAGATCTTCAATCGAATAAATATCATGATGCGGCGGCGGGGAGATAAGCCCTACTCCCGGTGTAGAATGTCTGGTTTTCGCAATCCACGGATACACCTTTCCTGCCGGAAGCTGTCCACCCTCGCCCGGCTTTGCCCCCTGCGCCATCTTTATCTGAATTTCCATAGCGCTGACCAGATAGCGTGAGGTGACGCCAAAACGCCCAGATGCCACCTGCTTAATGGCAGAGCACCGGTTCAAGCCATTATTCTCTGGCTCAAGACGCTCCAAGCTCTCACCACCCTCGCCACTGTTCGATTTTCCTTGAAGACGATTCATCGCGATCGCCAACGTCTCATGTGCCTCCTGCGAGATGGAGCCATAGGACATGGCGCCTGTCTTAAACCTTTTTACAATGGAATCTACACTTTCCACATCATCTATAGAAATTCCCTTGGACGGATAGGCAAAATCCAAAAGCCCTCTCAGATTCATCGCCCTTTTTTCCTTGTGCAGAGCGGCAGAATACTGCTTAAAAATCTCATAATCTCCTCGGCTCGTCGCCTGCTGCAACAGATGAATGGTCAGCGGATTATAAAGATGCTCCTCCTTCCCTGCGCGCTCCTTATGACTTCCCACACTATCCAGCGTCATATCCACGCTAAGCCCCAGAGGATCAAAGGCAGCGGAGTGCAGTGCATCCACATCGGCAGCTATCTCGGCAAGCCCGACTCCCTCCACACGGCTGATCGTCCCAGTAAAATATCGATGGATCACATCGGAATTGATTCCAATCGCCTCAAAAATCTGAGAACCCTGATAAGACTGAATCGTCGAGATGCCCATCTTGGACGCAATCTTGACAATACCATGCAAAATTGCTCCATTATAATCATCCACCGCCGCATAATAATCCTTATCCAGCATCCCTGCATCTATCAGATAACGTATGGATTCCAACGCAAGATAAGGATTGATGGCGCAGGCGCCATATCCCAACAATGCTGCAAAATGATGCACCTCCCTCGGCTCACCGCTTTCAAGAATAATAGCCACGCTGGTCCTCTTCTTTGTCTTAACCAAATGCTGATGCACCGCAGAGACAGCAAGAAGAGAAGGCACTGGAACATGGTTTTCATCCACACCTCGATCCGATAGAATAATAATATTCGCTCCATCCCGGTGTGCTCGGTCCACCTCCAAGAAAATATGATCGATGGCGCGCTCCAGAGAGGTATTCTTATAATACACAATGGGAACCTCCTCCACCTTAAAGCCATCTACCTTCATATTTTTAATTTTTAACATATCTGTATTGGTTAAAATTGGATTGTCAACCTTAAGAATCTTACAGTTTTCCGCCTTTTCCTCCAAGAGATTTCCATCCTCTCCTATATAGATGGAGGTGGATGTGACAATCTCCTCACGTATCGCATCGATCGGCGGATTCGTCACCTGAGCAAAAAGCTGTTTAAAATAATTAAACAGAGGCTGATGCTGATTCGATAATACAGCGAGCGGACTATCCGCTCCCATTGCGGACACGGCCTCCGCCCCGGTCATTGCCATCGGCAAAATCATAGTGCGTAATTGTTCGTAGGTATAACCAAATGCTCTCTGCAACTTTGCCTGCTCGCTGGAACTATATTTCACCACCCCTTTATTGGGGATCTTAAGCTTTCTTAACTCAACCAAATTATTATCCAACCATTCCCCATAGGGCTGCCTCGTCGCATAGCGAAGCTTTAAGTCCTCATCATTTACCAGCTCCCCCTTCAAGGTGTCTACCAACAGCATCTTGCCCGGTCTTAAGCGCTCTTTCTTAAGAATATGCGTTTGATCTAGCTCCAAAGCACCCACCTCAGAGGAAAGAATCATATAATCATCATCTGTAATATAATATCTTGAAGGACGCAGCCCATTTCTGTCAAGCACTGCTCCCATAACATCTCCATCGGTAAATAAAATCGAAGCTGGACCATCCCACGGCTCCATCATAGTAGCATAATATTGATAAAAATCCTTCTTAACCTGCGGCATCGCCCGGTCATTGCTCCACGGTTCTGGTATCGTGATCATAACCGCAAGCGGCAGCTCCATGCCACTCATCACCATAAATTCCAGCGTATTATCAAGCATCGCAGAATCAGAGCCTTCCTCATTAATCACCGGCAGAATCTTATGCATCTCCCCTTTAAGCACATCGGACTCCATGCTCTCCTCACGCCCAAGCATCCGATCGGCATTTCCTCGTATGGTATTAATCTCACCATTGTGTACAATAAAGCGGTAGGGATGCGCCCTCTGCCAGCTTGGATTTGTATTGGTGCTAAAACGAGAGTGCACCAAGGCGATCGCCGACTCATAATCCGAAGACTGCAAATCCGCAAAAAACAGACGAAGCTCACCCACCAAAAACATCCCCTTATAGACAATGGTTCTGCTGGATAAAGACACGACATAGGTGTCGTCATTGCTCTGCTCAAAGATACGACGCACCACATACAATCTTCTGTCAAAAGCAAGCCCGGCCTCCATCTGTTTTGGTTTCTTTATAAATGCCTGCAGAATACACGGCATACAATCCACTGCCTTTTTCCCAAGAATAGACGGATTGATCGGAACCTTTCTCCATCCAAGGAATTCCAGCCCTTCCTTCTTGACGATAATCTCAAACATCTTCATCGCCTGATTTCTCTCCAGCTCACGCTGAGGAAAGAAAAACATGCCGACGCCGTACTCTCTCTCCTCGCCAAGCTCGAAATCAAGCGTCTTTACTGCCTTTTGAAAAAATTTGTGAGAGATCTGCAACATAATGCCGACACCGTCCCCAGTTTTTCCCTCCGCATCCTTTCCTGCCCTGTGCTCCAGATTCTCCACAATCTTAAGCGCATGTTCCACTGTCTGGTGAGATTTTACACCTTTGATGTTCACCACCGCCCCAATGCCGCAATTATCATGTTCAAAACATGGCTCATACAAGCCCTTAGACTGACTGCTTCTTCTATCTACTCTCTGGTCCATACACGTCATATCCTTTCTTGTAAATTATCTGTTGTCTATCATACACCTTTTTTTCGTTTGTGTAAACATCTTTTTTCGAATTATTGTCAGATTATTTGATTATTGAATATATCAGACACAAATAATCAGAATATAACTAAGTAAAAGCTTCTAT
>CAMWWW010000273.1 GCA_947178015.1 uncultured Clostridia bacterium | reverse complement strand
TCATAACGGTTCTCCCCGACAATCTACCAGTCCGTACAGCTTTGGCATATTTCGGGAAGTTCGTCAAAGCGGTGTTCCATATGTTTTTTTACAAATTCCTCATTCCTCTTCTGCCATATCTCCTTGATAGAAGTGGTGTTCAGATCCCCGCACTGGTAGTCGGCATTCGTGTCCATAACGCACAGTGTCGCCCTGCCATCCCATGTGATCGGAAAGATTCCCACCGCATTGCCACAGGCAATCCTTGCATCTACCGCCTCAGGCGCAATATCCTCGCACTGCCCACCCCACGAAATCAGTCTTCGGACCGCTGTCCATGCTCCCCGCTCTCTCCAATACTGGAGAATCTGCTCTATCTCATGCACATTTTCCTTCATTTCCATTGCCTTTACTTCAATAATAGGTTTCGTCAACCCGCGCTCCTGTTTACGTCTTAAGATATGTTCAATATTTGCATATACAACATCCCTATTCGCGTTTACCCGGATTTTTTCGTATACCTCCTTAGAAAAGCCATCACAGTCAATGCTGATAAAATCAATTCCGGAATCTAACATCATCTCCGCCATTTCCTCATCCAGCAAAGTTGCATTTGTATTCATACTGATATTCTTTAATCCCTTTTTGACCGCATAATCAATCATATAAAAAATCTTAAACTTCTGCAGCAAGGGCTCTCCATAATAGTCCAGCCAGATTCTTGTGTAAGGATTTTCCTGCGCAATCTCGTCTATGAGCTTTTTATACAAAAGAATACTCATCTGTCCTTTCGGCCTGGTCAGCTTATTATTCGCACACATAATACAGTTTAAGTTGCAATAGTTCCCAGTCTCAATAGCTACGTTCAACGGAAACTCCGATATCTTAAATTTTTTTTCTACTTCATTGATATTCTCGTACATATTCGTTCTCCTCGCTCAATTGGTTTTCCAAAACTCTTTTATTTGGTGGTACATTCAGCTTGTTCCGGACTACATACTGCGGCAGATGGTTTAGATTCATAAAAATCCGTCCCACATATTCTCCCAGCAGACCCAGCATAATCATAATCATGCCACAGCAAAACAGCATAACCGCAATCAGGGACGTATAGCCGGCTGCTACTGCCGGTTCCACCAGCTTATGAATGACTGTATAAATGCCCCCCAGAAAGCCGATCACCGCCATACCACAGCCGACGATGCTTGCTATCCTCAGAGGAATCACCGAAAACCCGGTAAACCCTTCCAGCCACAGGCCAATAAGTTTCCTGAGTGTGTACCCGCTCCTTCCATATATGCGCTCATGATGCTCTACGGCTACATCCGCTATATTCCTTGTAATATGCATAAAGTATCCAAAGATATAGGGCGACGGATTGGGATAATCTTTCAGCTTGTCCACCACAAACCTTCTTGTGACAAAAAAACTGCTGGTGTGCACATTCTTTGGCGTGCCCATCACCCAGTCCGTCATCCAGCGGTTAATATTACTGCCCCACACGCGGAAACCGCTCTCCTTCTTATGACGGAAATAGGCATACACAATATCGTAACCCGTTTTCAGCTTTTCTATCAGCTTCAGGATGTCAGCCGCATTGTGCTGTCCGTCATCATCCATGAACACCACGTAATCTCCAGTCACATATTCGATTGCCGCCATTCTGGCGGACTGCTGTCCGAAATTTCTGGCCAGGGAAAGCCCTATAATATTTTGATGTTCCGCGCACAACCCCGTTATCACATCCCAAACATTGTCCTTTGAGCAGTCATTTACCAGAATAAGCTGACATTCAAAACTTTTCTCTAATGTATTTAGCACATTTTCCGCCACTGTTTTAATTGAATTTTCAGAGTTATAGCAGGGAATAATGACCGATATTTTCTCTTTCATAACTTTGTTTTCCCCTCCTCCCACTGTCACAGTTCAGCCTGTCCTATGAAATTGATAAACGATAAATTCATCCCTCTTCTCCGTGATCTCATAGGTACAGCCGGGAAATTTTTCCGCCATCACATTGAGGAGATTCTTATTTGGCTCTTCTCCTGCCATCAGATAGACATTCTCCCGAAAGAAGTCCTCCTCATACAGATGTTCCAATCCGTTCCTTTCAAGCTGCGCATAGTAAAGGGGTGAATGATAGTAGGAAGCGCCCCAGAATATTAAATTATATGGTTTTCCCTCCGAATATACCCTCCATGGTCCTCCTGCTCCCAATAAAAGGGACATCTCGCCAATATATACATTCTCCGGGTGCGCCATCGCATAGTCTTCGCTGGCAGCCTGCCTCGTCTGCGCATTGCCACTCCTCTGCGAAAAATCCTTTGCACCGCGGTATCCCCCATCCGCGTGACACGCACATACAATACACAGTGCCAGCGCCAGCACATATACCACAGCATTTTCCATCCTGCCCTTTTCGCTTTCTCCAAGCGGCTCGCGACTCTGCAAAACTCCCATTCCCAATATCGAGGGAACCACAGCAAGTAGCGTCCATGCTTCGAATGCCCTTTCCATCAGTCTTCCGCTGTGCGCAAAGTACCATGTCTCCGCAAGCCACAGAAGCAGCCACAGGAATGGAACGGCATTTACGACAAGGCCTCCTTTGCGGTGTCTGAGCGCGTCTACGAATAGAAGAAACATTAAAAGTGCCCACACCTTAGACTGAAAGCCTATCCTGGGAAAGTCATGCGACAAAGCCCATCTCACACCTGTAGCCACAGGTGCATTACACTCATTTATCATCTGAAAAGTCTCTGTATTGATCGTCTCGTCCATAAGAAACCATTCTCTGAGCAACTGATAAAAATCCTCTGACCATCCAATCTGCCGAAACAGTTCCTGATTGGACATATAATCCAGCGGTGTGTAATCTGTAAACCTCGCTCTCTCCGCATGGTATTCACGAAAATCTTCCCACCCATTCCGCGATTCATGAATCTTGTGGGCACTTATGGAAAGGCCGACCGCGACACATAATACGATAAAAGAAACGATCGCCTTTTTTATTTTCTGCCTGTCGGCAGCTTTAAGCAGATACCTGATAATTTCAAGACTAACCGCAAAAGCCGCGCTTCCTAAAGTAAGATATCCCACCTTGGAGCGAATATTGACCGCAAAGAACATGAAGAAGAAAATGATGATATTCCTAATAATGCAATTCCTGCGCCCTTCCTCCTTCTTATTAATCAGCAGTAAGGAAAGCGCAGCAACGCCACAATAAGCGGACACCATCGTAAACTGAAGGAGAACAGTATAATATAGAAACATACAAAAATATAGCAGGCAGAACATGCCTTCTCCCCACTTAGGAAACAAAGCCATAAGACAATAGCAGACCACTGTCAGAGATAAGAAGATAAGCGCTAAAAAAATAAGAGTATACCAAGGAATCCCCGCATTGACTACATAAAGGGCTGACACAATCCTTCCCCACAGAAACAGGCTGAATATCGTATCCACCTCCGGCTTTCCTGTCCATGCTCCAGCCAAGTAACCCATCATAATGGGAGCGGCGTTCGGCGCGAAGACGGT
>CAMWWW010000272.1 GCA_947178015.1 uncultured Clostridia bacterium | reverse complement strand
CATAAGCATACACACCATGCAGGACAGGAGGAATTGCAGTGATTGAGGCAACGAGCTGTGGCGGTGTGGTAATATTTCGTGGTAAGATTCTGGTCCTTTATAAGAATTATAAAAATAAGTATGAAGGCTGGGTATTACCGAAGGGAACTGTAGAGGCTGGCGAAGAATATAAAGAAACGGCATCGCGGGAGGTATTGGAGGAGACAGGTGTTAGAGCAAGTATTATCAAATATGTAGGAAAAAGTCAATATACCTTTTCAACCCCGCAGGACATTGTAGAAAAGGATGTCCATTGGTATTTAATGATGGCGGACAGCTATTACAGCAAACCACAGCGCGAGGAATATTTTGTCGACTCTGGATATTATAAATTCCATGAAGCGTATCATCTTCTGAAGTTTTCAAATGAGAAGCAGATTCTGGAAAAGGCATATAATGAATATCTGGATCTAAAGAAAAATAATCTTTGGGGAAACAGAAAGTATTTTTAGAGAAGGATGTACAAGGTTCACGCCTGAATGTTAGTAGTAGGATATAAGATACTTGTAAAGAATAAGGATTTGAGTGTCCGCTAAGGCGGACGGATGGGAGCAGAAATGAAGACGTGTAGTTTTGATAAACTTTTGCCATATTTAGAACGAGGTATGGCACTTGGCACAGCGCTCAATATTATGGATTGGGATGCGAATACCGCAGCGCCGGAGGAGGCGTCCGAGTACACGGCAAAAGCGCTTGGCATCCTTTCACAGGAGGCGTTTTGTGCTCTGATCAACCCGGAAGTGAAGGAGATAATTGGACAGATTGACGAGGAGAGCCTAAGTGATAAGGAAAAGGCGATCCTTAAGAAGTTAAAAAAGGAGTATAAGAGGTCGGAGGCGATTCCAGCGGAAGAGATGCGGGAATTTGGTGAGCTTTGCTCCAGAGCGACAAGAGTGTGGCAGAAAGCAAAGCAGGACAATGATTTTTCTATCTATGCTCCTTATCTGGAAAAGCTGATTGCTTATAAGAAGAAATTTGCCGCCTACGCAAAAAAGGGCGAGGAAAAGCTTTATGATATTCTGCTTGATGAATATGAGGAATCCTTTGGCATGAAGGAGTTGGATCGTTTTTTTGGAAAGCTGAAGGAGGAAATTATCCCTCTTCTTAAAAAGGTGTCAGAGGCAGAGGAGATTGACGACAGCTTTTTGTATCAAGAATATGAGATAGAAAAGCAGAAAGAATTTAACCATTTTTTGGCAGAATACTTGGGTTTTGATTTTAAGCGCGGCGTGATTGCGGAGAGCGAGCATCCCTTTACGACAAGCTGGCATAACCATGATGTCCGCATCACGACGCATTATTACAAAAATAATCTGACTAGCGCGATATTGTCAACGATCCATGAGAGCGGGCATGCTTTGTATGAACAGGGTGTGGAAGATGATCTCACACAGACGTTGGTGGGGGAGGGAGCTTCCTGTGCCATGCATGAATCGCAGTCTCGTTTTTACGAAAATATAATTGGCAGAAGTCAGGAATTCTGGGAGCCGCTGTACCCAAAGCTTGTGGAAACCTTTCCCAAGCAGCTTATGGATGTTCCGCTTGAAAAGTTTGTTCGTGCGCTGAATAAGGTGAAAGCGGATTTGATTCGTACAGAGGCAGATGAGCTCACCTATTGTCTGCATATTATGGTGCGCTATGAGCTGGAAAAGCAGATGATAGAGGAAGAGGCCTCTGTAAAGGAGCTTCCAGAGCTCTGGAACCAGAAGTATAAAGAATATCTGGGAGTCGTGCCAAAGGAGGAGAAAGAGGGCATTTTGCAGGATGTGCACTGGTCTATGGGAGATATTGGATATTTTCCTTCCTATGCCCTTGGTAATGCGTTTGCCGCACAAATTTACCATACTATGAAGAAGGAGCTTCCCGTGGAGGAGCTTTTAAAGCAGGGCAGAATTTCTGAGATTACTAAATATTTGAGAGAGCATATCCATCGCTATGGTGCCTTGAAGGAGCCAAGACAGCTACTGAAGGAGCTGACAGGAGAGGAATTTAATCCCGATTATTATATTCAGTACCTAAAGGAAAAATTTGAGAAGGTTTACCATCTATGAATCAGATAAATTACCAGAAAAAGCTGGACGCATTGCTTGAGGGCATAACAGGAGTTCCGCGGCTTCTTCTGCATAGCTGCTGTGCTCCATGCTCCAGCTACGTGCTGGAATATTTGTCAAATTACATGGAGATCACGGTACTTTACTATAATCCCAATATTTCACCGGAGAAAGAATATAGGGCGAGAGAGGAAGAGCAGAGGCGTCTTATCTGCTCTATGCCCTGTTCTTATCCGGTGCATTTTGTGGAAGGCATATATTGCCCAGATACATTTTTTCGTGCAGTCAAAGGGCATGAAAAGGACAAGGAGGGCGGCGAGCGCTGCTTTCTCTGCTATGAGCTTCGACTTCGGGAAACGGCAAGGCTTGCAAAAGAAGGCGGATACGATTACTTTACTACTACTTTAAGTATTAGTCCTCTGAAAAATGCAAGAAAGCTCAACGAGATAGGAGAACAACTCTCCATGGAATATCATGTGCCATATCTTTATTCAGATTTTAAAAAGAAGAATGGATATAAAAGATCGATAGAGCTGTCAGAAAAATATCAGCTCTATCGGCAAAATTACTGCGGCTGCATTTTCTCTAAAACATCGTCTATGGCAGAATAAATTCTTCGGTGATTTCCACGCCATTCCACATATTTCCGTCAGAGCGGTGATACTGCCGCTCCACGGTTCCATCTTTTTTTGTATAATCAATCACAAGGATTTCGCCCTGTTCTATCAGCATCGGGTAGTTGTTATAGGGAAGCAGATCTCCCGTGGTTTTGCAGGATTTAAAATCATCGTAAGCATCTACAAGACGCCAAAACTCCCGGTATAAATATCCTTCAAAAATAGAGGATAGGTCCTGACTGCCATAATAGAGAGCTTCATATTCTTTTTCTCCGATGAACATCCGATCTGTGCGGCTTGGCTCAACAGTCAGAGCAAGGAGAGATAGATCCTCCGTGTGCAAAGAAGTTCCATAGCGCTTCGAAAGCTGGTTTGCCATGCAGGGGAGGCTTGTATTATAAGTCGTGCCTGAAAGGTTAGTGTGCAAAGAACCATAAATTCCCATCACGCTTGTATGTTCCATGCGGTCGAATTCCTTTATAAAATTTTTCGTCATGGTATTTTCGCGATATACGTCATCCGCATGATCATAATAATATTTTCCCTGTTCTATTACCTCTTTTGTCAAACGATATGCTTCGGACTGTTCCATGCCATTTTCCTTAAGATAAGCAAGGTATCGCTCTCCGGTTGTGTGATACTGATGTCCGACGTCGGTTCCGTGAAAGACTGTTTCTGGGAAATCTGTTTTGATTGTTTTATAAAAGGAATATATTTCTGGCGTTTGTATGGCAGTACCTGCCCAATCCTGATAAAGAGCATCTAAAATATCATCCGTATCCGACTGCATCCAGAGATTTAGATATGCT
>CAMWWW010000271.1 GCA_947178015.1 uncultured Clostridia bacterium | reverse complement strand
AATGGTAGTAGTGCTTGTTGAGACAATGCGCATCACACGCTCCGGCTTTAGAATACTTGGCACAAGAAACAAAATAGACGCCAGCACCCCTATTACAAGCGACATGCCAAGCACCTTTCTGATATTTTTCAGATCTTGGATGCCCCAGTACTGTGCCGCCAGTATCCCCGAACCGCTTACCGTTCCAAATAAAATCAAGGAAAATACAAAAAAGACCTTGTTGGCAAGTCCCACCGCAGCGATGGAATTCTCTCCAAGCGCCCCAATCATCAAATTATCCACCAAATTCACGGTAGTATTTAAAAGCCCCTGCAATGCTACAGGGACTCCAATCACCAAAATTTTTCTAAGAAATGTCGTATCCTCCGTCATTTCCTTTACTGCCTGAAACATAACCCTCCTCATTTCCGCTCCGCTTAAGCGCCTTATTCCTCTGGCTCCTCCTCAAGCTTTGTCACACGTATTTGTTGTATCGTCTTATTCTCCACCCTCAGCACAGAAAAAAGATAACCCTTATAAGTGATCTCCGCCGTCTCTCCATCCTGAGGAATTCTATCTAACTTATAGATCAAAAAGCCATTGAGCGTGTCATAGTCCTCTTCTTCCTCCTCCATATCCAGAGAAAGCTCCTTCCACACCTCGTCCAGCTCCGCCATACCATGGATCAAGAAAGAGCCATCCTCCTGTTTTGTGATCAGCTCCTCTTCCTCATCGTACTCATCAAAGATATTTCCGACAATCTCTTCCAGTATATCCTCCATGGCCACAAGACCTGCTGTCTGCCCATATTCATCCACGACAATCGCCATATGAATCTTCTGCGACTGCATCTCCTTAAAAAGAAGATTAATATTCCTTGTCTCCGGGATAAAACGCGCATCTCTAAGCAGCTCGCTAAGCTCTCCAACCGATTGGTTGGTATCGTTCTCCTCATAATATACCATCGCATCGCGAAAATGCAGTATCCCGATTATATTGTCAATATCCTTATCATAGACCGGAAATCTGGAATTGCTCTGCGTCAGTATAAAATCGACTGCCTCCTTTAAGGACCACGCTCCGTCCACCGCCACAATATTTTTCCTGTGCGTCATAATATCCGAAGCCTGCTTGTCCCCGAATTCAAAGATATTCGTGATCATCTCCGCCTCGCTCGCAAGCAGCACTCCCTGCTCATGCCCCTCATTCACCATGGACATAATCTCTTCCTCTGTGACATTATCCAGCGACTCATGCGGATTTATGCCAAACAGGCGAATCACCATATCGGACAACATGCCAATCACGCTAGTCAGAGGGAAAAGCAAGGTTGTCAAAATACCAATTAAACCTAGAAGCGCATAAGCCCAGCCCTCTGGATAACGCTGCGCCAGCTTTTTGGGAACCAGAATTCCAACTACCATCAAGATCGTCAAAAGGAGAATTGCCGGAGCCACCCATGACAAAAAATTACGAAGGTAGACCTGCCATGTAGTTTCCGGCACAATCAATTCCAAAAACCACCTGCCAAGCATCCGGTACACATACGCGCCGACTACCATATTAACCATTGTTATGGTGACAAGAAGGGTATTGACAAACCGGGCAGGCTGCTCCATAATATGTAAAAGCTTTTGGGAACGCTTATCGCCCTCCTCTGCCTTTTTTTCCACATTGCTGTCATTTAAGCTCTGCACCGCCGCTCCAAATCCGTACAATATCCCATGGATTAACAGAAAAACGATAAAAATTATTAAGCCCCCTATCGGACTCTCTTCATTCATTGAATTCATACTCCTTTGTCTATACAGCCGGAAAAAATAAATGCCCTATTGCACCAGCCTCTTCCGCCGCTTATTTATCCCCCTTATCAGACACGTTTTCCCGATAAGGAAAAACACACACTCTTATACTATATCATCCCGCCCCTATTCCGTCAAGTACCGCCTTATGTAGTTAATTCAAGGCTCACTAATAAAGCTTGATCTACCTTCCTCAAAATTTCTCTGTCCAGATGGCAAATCTTATCCTTTAAGCGCTTCTTGTCGATGGTGCGAAGCTGTTCGAGCAAAATAACCGAATCCTTCATAATATCGTATTTGCTGCTGTCAAGCTCCACATGCGTGGGCAGCTTCGCCTTATTCATCTTCGATGTGATCGCCGCACAGATCACCGTTGGACTATGCTTGTTTCCTATATCATTCTGTATAATCAGAACTGGACGGATACCACCCTGCTCCGAACCGATCACTGGTCTTAAATCTGCATAATATATATCGCCTCGTCGTATCATCAATTTCTGTCACACTCCATTTATCAGGTTTACATATCTTCAGTATGCCCGGTTATTTCGTGTGTATACCAGAATCAATTACATTTTTTAGACGAGCTTCTCTATACGAACAAGCAGAAAATCTGCTCCTCCGTATCGTTCGATGCACGCAGCCGCATAAAGAATTTCGCCGCTTTGCGGCTGACATGCTCTATCACGGATAAAAGATGGAAAGCAAAGTGGGAAAATAGGAACGCGCCGCCACTGCTTTCTGGTTCTTATAAAACACCCTTGGAATCCGTTTTCCCAGATCACATACGATTTCATAATGAAAAGTATTGCCCACAAGCTCAGCAAGCTCCTCCACGGACAGCCTCTCCTCTCCGTCTGTCCCAATTAATGTCACGGTATCCCCCTCCTGCGCCTCTGGTATCTCTGTTACATCCACCATACATTGATCCATGCAGATACGCCCAAGAATCGGCGCTCTCCGCCCGCGAATCAGAACGCATCCCTTATTCGACAACGCTCTGGGATAACCGTCCGCATACCCCACTGGAATCGTGGCAACTCTTGTTCTGCGCTCCGTCACATATGTGGCGCCATAACTGATGGTGCAGCCCGCCTCCATCTCCTTTAAAAAAACGATATGGCTCTTTAGCTCCATCGCAGGAGTGAGTCTTACCTGCGTCTTTTTCACCTCATTGGAAGGGTACAATCCATACAATGCAATTCCTGCACGAACCAAATTAAAATCTGCCTCCGGCACATCAATAATCCCCGCGCTGTTCGAACAGTGAAGCAGCGGAATCGCAATCCCTGCCTGCCGTACCCTCTGAACAAAAGAAAGAAAACGCGCAAGCTGCTTTTCTGTCTTTGCCTTATCCTTTTCATCTGCGGAAGAAAAGTGCGTAAACAATCCTTCCATCACAACATTGGGAAGCGCCATTATGCTCTTTAATAAAGAAAACGCTTCCTCTTCATCGCTCACCCCCAGCCTTCCCATCCCTGTATCCAGCTTAAAATGCAAAAGAGCCTTTGCGGAAAGTCTTTCTGCTGTCTCTGACAATGCCTTCGCATCCTTTAAGGTATAGACATTCACATGGATCTGATCTCGTATCAATGTCTCAAATAAGCTCTCATGCACATGCCCCAGCACCAAAATCGGCTTTTGTATTCCACACATGCGAAGAGCCTCCGCCTCATCCACAGTCGCCGTCGCAAATCCAAAAACACGTTCATCCCCCTCTTTTGCAATCTCCGCCG
>CAMWWW010000270.1 GCA_947178015.1 uncultured Clostridia bacterium | reverse complement strand
TCTGCGCGGACCTCTCTCGAAAATGATTAGTAAGTAAAATTTACAAAAACTTATACCTTTTTCGATCATAGAAATTTGTTTTTATACTATATGTTAGATAATCCAAGCTGGAACATACCAGTTTTTTTTGTCAATGGGTATGATATCCGCTGGCATACAGATTACGGCTCCTGTTCCTATCTTTGTCTTTAGGTGGGCTGTCCCAGAAAAAACTGCATCTTTGTCCGGCTCCTGTTCAATTGGTTTTAAAACGGAGAAATTTTTCGTGGCATTTTTTGGCGCCGATCCTTTTTTGATCTCAATAGGTGTCAATATGCCATCTTGATAGATAAGCAGATCGATCTCTTTTCTGTTGCTGTCTCTATAAAAATAGAGAGGTGGCTGCTTTCCAAAGTTTAAATAGCTTTTGTAGATCTCTGAAATTACCCATGTTTCAAAAAATTGTCCGTCCATTGCCCCCTTTTCTAATGTGTCGGGACTGCTCCATCTGGTCAGGTGAGCGCATAGTCCGGTATCCGCAAAGTACATCCGAGGTGCTTTGATCACCCGCTTTAGTGCATTGTTGGAATATGGCTGGATCAGGAAGATCACACCAGATGAGACAAGGACGGAGAGCCATTGTTTGGCTGTGGGAGCGCTGATTCCGGTTTCTGATGCAAGTGCCTCATAATTGACGTTTGTGGCAGTCCGCGCTGCAACTACAGACAGAAAGTTAAGAAAGCTTATCTCATCGGCTACTTGGGACAGATCCTTGATGTCCCGGCTAATATAAGTTTCCAGATAAGATTCGTAGTATTGTTCTCGATCGACAGCTTCATTTTCGTATAGACGAGGCATGGAGCCTTTAAAGATGCGGGAAAAAATCTGAGAAATGTTCATAGGTTCCACTTGGTTCAGCCTATTTAGCAGCGCGGGAATATCGGTCTGGAAAGGAGGAAAGTGTATTCCGTTGATTTCACTGTTGCTTAAGCCAGACATCTTGGCAACTCCAGCTCGACCCGCAAGAGATTCTGTAACCCGTTTCATCATATGGAAGGTCTGAGAGCCGGTAAGCCAGAAATCGCCCGGATGCTTTTCCCGGTCTACATAGAGCTTGATATAGTCGAAAAGCTCAGGTGCGTATTGCACCTCATCAATTAGTACCGGAGGATGATAGCGCTGAAGAAACAGCTCAGGGTCTTTTTTTGCGAAAGCCCGTATGGTTGGATGATCAAGGGATACAATCTGCCGCTCTTTTTCTGCCATGTGGTTTAAAAGTGTGGTCTTTCCTACCTGCCGTGGTCCTGTGACGATCAGAACAGGAAATGTCTGGCTGATGGAGCGGAGCGTCGCTTCAATCGTTCGTTCGTAGTACATAGGCTGCCTCCTTATATTTTTGTCATACCATGTATGATGCGCGTTTCATAGTAAAATGCAAATCCGAAGTAATAATTTATTTTTGCATATTTAATATAAGAAGTCAAGTCTAAATTAGAAATTTGGGAAATAATGGATCGTTTGATCCATTATAATGCTTGTTCGAGTGCCAGCAGTGCGCAGAGAGCTTCCTTTCTTGTCACGGTGTTATTGGGCTGATAGTTTTCTTTTATGATACCAAGCTGTTTTGCCAGATGAATGGCGTCTTCTTTTAGTACGGCGGCCTTTCTGCTTTTATAGCCATTGATACAAAAGGAGACAAGCTGTTCCCAAGTGACGGGCGCAAGCGGGTGAAAGGAACCATCTGCGGTGTACTTGGGATCTACCAGTGAGTTTTGATAGCTGACCTCAACAACGCCGGCATACCATTCATGACCTGTGACATCGGGATACATATCATTGTAGACATTGACTGGTACATAGCCTACTGTTTTTACCAGATCATGCAGCAATTCCACCCGCACAATGGTTTCCTCTGGTCGTTCCAACTTATCCAGAGAGGGCAGTGCAGAAACGTGCTCTGTCTCATATCCTTCGGGCGGAAGAGGAAGGGAGATCTCCTGCGGTGGATTCCAAGATGGTGCTGTGGAATTATTAAAGTAAGCATTTAGCTCATCTATTTTAGAGAGGCAGGAGGCGATAAAGCCAGCCATCCGATACGCACCATAATCATTTGTGTGCGTGTAGTCTTTTGGATAAAAATAACGTTTTGCTTGATCGAGGCCTTCTTGTTTTATAAAATGCATGCTATATTCATGCAAGTCAATGACGGGAACCTGATATTCAGCGCCAATACGGATGCACGCAGCGGCATAGTCTGCGAGTAGATCATTGTAGCTGCCATCGCCTTTCCATGTATTTCTGGCAAGCGGCGTTATAAGAATGGGAATGGCGCCGCAGGCACGGATTTCTTCAATATAGGCAACCAGACGTTTTCGATAACCTCCTGCGGCATCAAGCTCGGAACATTTTTGATCATTGTGGGCAAATTGCATGAGATAGTAATCGCCTTTTTGGATAAAGCGTTTTACAATGCCATAATGTCCTTCACTGCGGAAGGATTCCGTTGTCAGCCCAGAATGTGCGTGGTTTGATATTGCAATTCCCGGTTTTGTGTAAGCAGAGAGCATCTGTCCCCATCCACTGTAACAGCACCCCGGATCATAGGGATAGCAGCCGCTCTGATCGGTGACTGTGGAATCGCCGGCTATGTAGATTACGGGGCTTTCTATTTCCTTGACAGAAAGATAAGACAAGGAGATATTTTTACCCAATAAGGTGAGATCCAGAGTAGTGTCCTCGTATACCTTCTCTGTTCCGCGGGGAATAAAATCGCATACGTGAACAGTAAAGGTTGCCTGATAGCACTCGCCGGCTTTTAGAGAAATGGCGCGGGTTGCAAGATGGCGCCTTCCAGTAAAGATCAGGAGGTTATTACAGTCTGCATCCTCGCAGCTTATCGTCAGAGAGAGCTGATAGCAGCCCGGATGAGGCGTTTTTATTTTAAATGAGAGAGGAAGGCTTTCTTGGCATGTACATTCTTCTAATGCCGTGATGGCGACGCCTTTGGCGGTATCTACAAGGGAGGATAGATCTTTTCCATTGTCCCAGTACCAAACGGAAAAGGCAGCGTTTAGTTCAGGAAGTTGCAGCCGCTCCTGTTCCCTGCGATTTTTTTCGATAACAAAGCCATAGCCCTTCTCCTCTGTATAAAGATCCGCAGCAGATACCAAAAGATCAGCTGGAAGCTGTGACTTGGAAAATGCAATTGATTTTTGATACATAATAGTCCTCATTTCTGCGCTGTAATATAGGACCGCTTGTGCAAAACAGCGCGAAAACACAAGCTGTGTCGTAAATAGTGTAATGGTTTCTTATATTTTATATCAGAAACACGAAAAAGACAAGAATATGCAGCCGCTATATCATAGGATACGCCAGTATCCCAATGACGCGGAACGATTAGGTACACGCTTCTTATGCTTCCTCAAGGACTGAAATGGGACCGTTGGCAGCAGGATTCAAGATCCAAACACATGTTTAGGTTAAATGGACAATTTTTCTGTTTTGTATTTATTAATATGATATTATACATTGAAAAACGTTGCCATATCC
>CAMWWW010000269.1 GCA_947178015.1 uncultured Clostridia bacterium | reverse complement strand
TCGAACCCACGGTCCCTTTCGGAATCACTGGTTTTCAAGACCAGCTCCTTAAACCGCTCGGACACCTCTCCATGTCGCCTAATATAGAGGGACAAGCAATGTCACCACCGTCAGCGCAAGATTTAGTATAGCACTGGATATTTTATCTGTCAACCTGTTTTTTTCATATTTTTGTAATTTTTTTTATTTTTCGTAATATGCATGACTTTCGCATAGAGAGACACCCATTTTTCTCATCACTCTCTACCCGCTCAGCGCCCTCTACAGCATCCTTCCAAACACCTCTGCAATTAACAAATCCTCTGGTGTTGTTATCTTTATATTCTCATACGATCCTTCTATCAACTTAACCGGATATTGCAGATATGTTTCCACTACCATTGCATCATCTGTCACAGGAATCTCATGTTCCATCAGCATCGAATATGCCTTCCAGACAATCTCATAAGAAAATGCCTGCGGTGTCTGCACGGCCCACACATGCTGTCTTTCCGGTGTCTGTACGGCAAATTGATGACCATCGGTAATCTTTATCGTATCCTTCACCGGCATCCCCACCACACATGCTTTGTATTTTTTGACGGCTTCTATTGTATCAGCAATGATGTTCTCCGTCACAAATGGTCTTGCTCCATCATGAATTAAGACATATTCTGTGTCCTCAGCAAGCGCCTTAAGCCCCTGATAGACAGAATGACAGCGCTCCCGTCCACCTTCCGTGATATAAGATACCTTGCGAAATCCATATTGCTGTACAATTTCCCTTTTACAATATGCTATCTCATCGGCACCTGTCACCAATACCATCTCATCTACTGCACTTTTTTCAAATGCACGCAGAGAATAATACAGTACCGGCTTCTCCTTCAGAAGCAGGTACTGCTTGTGTACTGTGCTGTTCATGCGCTTTCCTTGTCCTGCCGCCAAAATAATTGCTGCAATCTTTCCCATATTGATCAGCGCTCCCCAAGCTTTAGGTTCGGCACAGCATTTAAGTCCCAGCCATGCCGCGTTCCTTTTTGATATTCATAGTAAGCTGCCGTTCCTATCATAGCGGCGTTATCGGTGCATAGGATAGGAGACGGGTGATAAAAAGCGATCCCTTCTCTTTTACATGCTTGCTGCATGGCGCTGCGAAGCGCTGAATTTGACGCAACGCCGCCGGCTATTGCCAGACGATCCAAACGATATTCTTTTGCAGCGCGGATTGCATGTGTGACAAGAACATCAACGACGGATGCCTGAAAGGAAGCCGCCAGATCTGCCTTGTTTACTTCTTCTCCCTTCATTTGGCAGGAATTCAGATGATTTAATACAGCAGATTTTACGCCGCTAAAGCTAAAATCATAGGGCGCTCCTTCAATCTGTGCTCTTGGAAATTCAATCGCATGGGGGTTGCCTTCCTTTGCAAGCTTGTCAACCTTTGGTCCGCCCGGATACCCCAAGCCAATCGCTCTTGCCACTTTATCGAACGCTTCTCCTGCCGCATCATCTCTTGTTCTTCCGACTATCTCATATTCTCCATAATCACGAACAATCACCAGATGTGTATGTCCTCCAGACACTACCAGACACACAAAGGGAGGCTCTAGTTCTTGGTTCTCGATAAAATTAGCGGATATGTGTCCTTCTATATGGTGCACTCCTACCAGCGGAAGCCCCGCCGCATATGCGATCGCCTTTGCCTCCGCCACGCCGACAAGGAGTGCCCCTACCAGTCCCGGACCGTAGGTCACTCCTATCGCTGTTATTTCCTTTAATGTTACCTTTGCCTCTGAAAGTGCCGCTTCTATCACTTGATTGATCTTCTCGATATGCTTTCTGGAAGCGATCTCTGGAACCACGCCCCCATACAAAGTATGTAACTCTATCTGTGACGAAATCACATTGGACAATACAGTCCGTCCATTTTTGACAACCGCCGCTGCCGTCTCATCACAGGAAGTTTCTATCGCAAGTATTTGAACATCCTTCTTTGATCTATTCATTATCATCCGCGCTGGCCGATGTAATTTGCCATCCGACAATCTTCCATCTGCCATTTTCATCCTTTCTCAGCATAAAATCTTCATAGGTCTTGCCATAACCATTTTTATCATTTAAATAATATTTTACCGATATAGAGGCATATTCCTGCCCATCCTCCGTATAATAATCCACGCTTCCGCTGTCCTCTAGCACATAGCTTGTCACCACGCGCTTCATTGCCCGATATTCTTCGATCTCTGCCTTTGTATTCTCCAAGAAAGTCTCCTCAGGATTCACAAGCAAAAGCTGCTCATCCATCAATAGTCTTGACTGTTTACACAGCTTCTCCAAATTTTCATCGGTGAGCTTGCTGTCATATAAACACTTTGTGATCTGACTGTATAAATCCACTACCTTTCTCGGAGTATTCGGATAATCTGCCTCCAAATCCCTAGCTGTCAGCTTTCCTATATCCGTGACACTTGTCTCCTTCTCAGCAGGAGTGTCCGCACTGCGATTTGCCAAATAGGCATATGCCCCCATCGCCAAAACCACTATCAAAAAAGCGCCTAACGCCATTCGGAATTTTTTCATATAAGCCTCGATTCTACCGCAGCTCTCTATCCTATCTCTTGCGGTAATAGTTTAATTTTCCTGAAAATCCAGCTCGATGGTTTTCCCATCTCTGCAAACCTCGGTTTCTTTAAATATCTTCTGCACTGCTTTCAGATATTCCTCCGGCCGCATCAGTGACGGGCTGTAGTGTGTCAGCCATAAACGCTGCGGTTTAGCCTCTTTCGCAAGATTTGCCGCCTCATAAAAGGTCATATGCTTGTATTCCTTCGCCTTCGCCTCTTTTTCCGGCTCCCCGTACATTCCTTCACAGATAAAGAGATCTGCCTCTCTCGCCGCCTCCACTATCGAGGGGACTGGTCTGGTATCTGTGCAGTATGTCACCTTAATTCCTTTTCTTTTTGGTCCCAGAACCATATCTGGCGTAATACTCCTTCCCTCCACACAGACAGCTTCTCCCTTCTGAAGTCTGTTCCACTGTGTCTTCGGCACACCATACTCCAACGCTTTTTCCACCATAAATTTGCCAATGCGGTCAATTTGTATCGTATAGCCATAACAGACCACATTGTGATTCACGCGAAACGCCTCGATCCGATAGCCCTCGCGCTCTATCGTCTCATGAGGCTCCGACAGCTCGACAAATTTAATTGGAAATGGAAGCTCCGGCGCTATCATGCGAAGCGCCGAAACTACCCGTTCCAGTCCTCTGGGTCCGATTAAAGTCAGTGGCTCTGTGCGCTCTGCATTTCCCATGGTTAAAAGCAAGCCCGGCAATCCGCTGATATGATCCGCATGATAATGGGTAAAGCATATAACATCAATTGGCTTGAAGCTCCAGCCCTTCTCTTTTACGGCAATTTGAGTCCCTTCTCCGCAGTCTATTAATATGGTGCTTCCGTTGTATCTCGCCATCATGGACGTCAGCCAGCGATATGGCAGCGGCATCATTCCGCCTGTTCCCAGTAAACATACATCTAACATTCTGTTCTCCTTAGCAGTTGC
>CAMWWW010000268.1 GCA_947178015.1 uncultured Clostridia bacterium | reverse complement strand
CAGTACTACCATTGCGCTTGGCGCGGAGTATCTAGTGATCGCGGCGATAAGTTATCCATTTACGGCGGTGACAAATTGCTATGTGGCGATGTTGAGAGCGGTGAATCAGGTAAAGGCGCCCGTCGTGATTAGTTGTATGACGATTGTGATCAACATTGCACTAAATTATATTTTGATTTTCGGCAAATTTGGAGCGCCGGCAATGGGAGTGGCAGGTGCGGCGCTTGCCACGCTCACGGCGAGGATCTGCGAGATGATTGTGCTTCTTTTGCTTATTTATATAAGAAAATCCCCTGTGGCGGCAAGAATCGGGGAGTTGTTTGGCTATTCAAGAGAATTTTTGCAAAAGTTTGCGCTTACCGTTACGCCGGTGATCTGTAATGAGTTTATGTGGGGACTTGGTGTGACAATGTACAGCCTTGCCTACGGAAGAATGGGAGATGCCGCAGTGGCGGCGATTACCATAGCACAGACCATACAGGATCTTTTGTTGGTGCTGTTTCAGGGGTTGAGTGCGGCGACGGCGGTGATTCTTGGCAATGCCTTGGGAGCAGGGGAGCTTAAAACTGCGGAGCGCTATGCGAGAAGTGCACAGGTGGTGCAGTTTATGTTGTCGGCTGTGATGATGTTGCTGTGCATTGTCCTTCGATGGAAATTTATTGGCTTGTATTCGGTGTCGGCGGAGGTGGCGTCAGATGTCAGCGCCTGCTTGATCGCGTTTTCTTTGTTTATGCCATTTAAGATGTATAACTATGTGAATATTGTGGGAGTGCTGCGAAGCGGCGGGGATACCAAGTTTTGCTTGTTTCTCGACTGTGCTGGTGTTTGGTGCATTGGGATACCGCTCGCTTTTCTGGGAGGCTTGGTCTGGAAGTTTCCGATTTATATCGTGTATACATTGGTTATGATGGAGGAGATCTTTAAATTTGTGCTAGGTTATCTGCGCTATAGAAAGAAAAAGTGGATTAGAAATCTTACAGTAGAGTAATGCAGAATAGAAAGGCGGGCAGCGGATGGATTCGATTGGGAGTGCCACAAAGGGGAAGAAGGCAGCAGAGAAAAAAAAGGGCTACAGTATTACCACATATCGATTCCGCCTCTATCGAAAGCACCCGGAATGGTTTGTTTCCACAAAGGAGCTGTATTGTAAGGTGGCGGACTTCTATCTGGAGGTCATTCTTGACAGAGGCTTTGTTTCTATGTCCGATTATGAGTTGCAGCGCAAGGTGGAGGTGCTGACGCAGGGGGATGGCGCCGAGTGTCCCATGCCATATGGAAAGGTGCCTTTGTATTTTAGAAGGGCGGCGCTTAAAGAAGCCGCTGCGGCGGTAAGGGGCTATCTATCGAGAAGCAGCCGGCATCCTGAGGGTGTGCAGGCTGCTTCTGTTCCAAAGGGTCTTGATACTTCCCCCGTCTATTATAAAGGGATGTACCGCAATCTGAATCTGATGGAGCGAAAGATAGAATTAAAGCTCTACAATGGAACAGAGTGGAAGTGGTCCTCCTATCGTTTTACCACGGACGGAAGGGAGATCCCTGAGGGGGCGGAGCTTATGTCGCCCACAATCAAGATAGAAGAAAAGCAGATATTTCTTCATTTTCCAGTTAAACAGACGGTGGAAGATGTTCGAACCGTGAAGGAGCGAGCGGGAGAGAGGTATCTTGCGGTATCGTTGCAGCTTGGGGATGTCTTTGCCGCCTGTGTGGCAGAGACACCTTCCAAGGAAGATGTCGAGCAGGTGACGGGCAGGCGCATCTGTATGGTACATGGCGGGAAGAAATTCTATCATAGAAGAAATCTGTTGGAGGAAAGACTAAAGCAGATAATAAAGGAGACCGAAAACTTGGATGGAGCAGCGGCACGAGCGGAGCAGCAGAGGGAGAAACTTCGGAGACTGATTAAGCAGCAGGCACATCAAGTGAGCCGAGAGATTGTGGATTTTGCCTGTAAAGAGGGATGCAAGGTGATCGCTGTACCAGATTATCAGGGGAATCCAGACTTTGACCGAAAGCCGTACATAAGCTCCAGCACCTATGACTGGATAGGAAGAAGGATTATCGAATATACAGCATATAAAAGTTTTCAGAATGGAATTGTGCTGTGCCGGATACCCGTGAAGGGGATCGCAGAAAATTGCAGCCGCTGCGGGGAGAAAATAAAGCGCTACAACGAGGGACATACGCCGGGAGAAGGCTATCTGGGAGGAAGAATCTATATCTGTCCTAACGGCCACAGAGGCAACACGGCGTTAAATACGGCGGAGAATGTGGGAATACGGTATCGGAAATTGTATCAGGTAGAGGGATAGATTTCGCCTCTGCAAGCGGCGGGAAATAGACGTGTTTTGTAGATGGCAGGAGTGCATGTCGTTTTTTGTCGAATCTTTAGCAAATCTTTAAGTATTGTGTCGGAAAATCTGTTATAATGATAAATGTAAGTAGAGATTTCATCACAGTGCCGGAGGAGATTTTATGGGAAAGGATAAGATTCTGCTTGTAGAGGATGATACGGAGCAGTCATTGATTACCAGCATGCAGTTAAAAGAGCGAGGCTATGAGGTGCTTTGTGTAAAGAATGGTGCGGCTGCGGAAGAGCATGTTCGATCGGGCGCGTATGCTCTGATTATCCTTGATTTGCTCCTGCCGGATCAGAACGGCATTGATCTGTGCCGCAAGATCAGAAAACAGGTGTATTGTCCCATTGTGTTTCTTAGCTGTATTAAGGACAAGCAGGCGATTGTCTATGCCCTGAAAAATGGTGCGGATGACTATGTTGTGAAACCTGTGGAATATAATGAGCTGGCGGCGAGAATTGAGGCAAATATACGAAGATGTCGCTGCTATGGCAAAGAGGAGAGAACTCGCAGGGGTGTTATCTGGTGCAGGCAGTTTGTAATAGACAAGGATGTGCATAAGGTCTGGCATGTGGATCAAGATGGGAGAAGGTTGGAGAGGATTGCACTCTCGCCTACAGAATATAAGCTTTTGGTATGTTTTGCGGAAAATCCTGATGTATTAATTTTATATCACGAGCTTTATCGCTATATCTGGCAGAGCGATGCCTTGGGCGATGTGCGCACAGTGATGGTGCATGTGTCCAATCTTCGGAAAAAAATAGATTTTGATAGAAGAGGGGTTATTCATACGGTGAGAGGAGCAGGTTATATTTTTACAGATAGGATATGTTGAAATAGTCTTTTGCTGACGAGAAAAGCCCAGTAAATCAAAGGATAATGGAGGGAAAGAGAATGGTTGATACCAAAAAGGAACAGGAGTGTGACGAACTGCCCTAATGGGTGTTTGACATAGATAAAATTGTAAATAAAAAAACAAAAAATATTCTTGCATGGAAGAATGAAAATAAGACAGATGGCATTGTAAATGGCATTGAAAGTGGCACTGTAAATATTTCCTTGAAATAATGTGGGCGCAATCCCATTAGCTTTAGAGGATGGGTTAAGCCCACAAAACGAATGGTTGCCACAATCTATATTTTCTGTAATAATTTGTTGATACACGAACATGGATAACTGTATATATGAGGTTGTGCTGAGAA
>CAMWWW010000267.1 GCA_947178015.1 uncultured Clostridia bacterium | reverse complement strand
TACGAGTTTAGCGTCCGCTACGTTTTTCACTAAGCGAGAGCGGGGTGACGGAGGAAATAGCAGGGCTGGCTATGCGGACCTTTCCCGAAAATGAATAAAAAAATTGCACCTTACACCATTGTACCAAAAACATTACCACAATCACAAATACAATACCGCCATTTGGATTATCGTTTTATTTTGATGGTTTATTTCTCTTTATCCTCCAGCAATGGTTTTTCCACTGCGCTTAATAACTTCTGATAAAGTTCTGGATATTCTTTTTTAACATTGACCGGCTTTAAATTCCGCCCTACCAATGCATGTATGGTCTTTCCTACATTGATTGGCGTCTCATCATTTTCCCGAAAGACCACATATTCTATCTCAAGCTTTGCTCCCGTCACCTTTTTCAGCTCTGCCTGCACAATTAAACGATCTTCATAATACGCCGCACTGATGTATTTACTGTACAATTCCACAAGTGGCATAATCAATCCCTGCTGCTCTATCTCTGTGTATGTCATGCCCATCTGCTTAATCAGCTCGGTTCTCGCCACCTCATACCAGATAGCATAATTCGAATGATGTGCGATCCCCATCTGATCTGTTTCTGCATAACGAACCACAATATGACTTTTTACTACCATACTCTCCCTCATTTCTTAAATATAAATTCTTCTTATCCTATCTCTTACACCAAACTTTATATCACAGTCCCTGAGAATATCCCTGCAAAAATACGCTTAGCTTATCCATCGCCAGCTTCAGCTCCTCCACTCTTGGCAGGTATACAATGCGGAAATGATCTGGTTGTTTCCAATTAAAGCCTCCGCCGTGTACTAGAAGTACCTTCTGTTGTCTTAAGAAATCCAAGACAAATTTTTCGTCATTATAGATTTGATATTTTTCTGTATCGATCCGCGGAAAGATATAGAAGGCTGCTTTGGGCTTTACAGCAGAAATGCCGGGAATGTTATTGAGCGCCCGGTAAATATATTCCCGCTGCTCATAGATCCGCCCACCGGGCAGCAGCAGCTCATCTGAGCTCTGATAACCGCCAAGAGCCGTCTGAATAATGGACTGCGCTGGAACATTGGAGCACAAGCGCATGGAGGATAGCATATTCAGCCCCTCAATATATCCCTTTGCCGCTCTTTTATCCCCACTTAGGCACATCCAACCGCTGCGAAATCCCGCCACACGATGAGACTTTGACAGCCCGTTAAAGGTGACACACAGCAAATCCGGCGCCAGTGAGGCGATGGAGGTGTGCTTTAATCCATCCATCACTAGCCTGTCATAGATCTCGTCAGAAAAGATAATTAATTCATGTTGTCTTGCAATCTCTGCCAGCTCCAGAAGAAGTTCCTTTGGATACAACGCTCCCGTCGGATTGTTGGGGTTAATAATCACGATTCCCTTGGTTCTGTCTGTTATTTTTTTCCGAATATCTGAAAGATCTGGGTACCAGTCTGCCTGCTCATCACAGGTATAGTGAACCGGATGCCCGCCTGCCAGATTTGCGGCAGCCGTCCAAAGCGGATAATCTGGCGATGGAATCAGGATCTCATCGCCGTCGTTTAACAGCCCCTGCATTGCCATCACAATAAGCTCGCTCACCCCATTTCCAATATAGATATCATCTATTCCAACGTCGGGCAGCTTCTTTAGCTGTGCATATTGCATCACTGCCTTTCTTGCCGGAAAGATACCCTTGGAATCGGAATATCCCTGTGACTCTCTAAGATTATACGCCATATCTTGTATAATTTCCTCCGGCGCATCAAAACCAAAGGGCGCTGGATTGCCAATATTCAGCTTAAGAATCTCCATATTGTTTGCGATCATGCGGTTCGCCTCATCCACCACAGGCCCGCGCACATCATAGCACACATTCTCCAGCTTGTTTGATTTGTCAAATATTCTCATGTGTGTACCTCCATCGTAATGTGTAATGTTTCTTCTTTTTCTATTACAGCTCTTTTCGGATTTTTGCAGTCAGCTCCCCAACCTTTGTAAGCAGTTCTTCCTCCCTCTCCCTTTTATACTCATCAATCAGACTATCAATCTGTCCTGCAAGCTGCCCAATCTGAAGGAACCGATCCAAAAGTTTCAACTTCTCCTCGTACTCCTCCAAGATTTTGTTGCAGCGTCTTATCAGATCATGCACCCCCTGCCTGCTGATACCTCTGTCCTCAGCGATCTCGGAGAGGGAATAGTCGTTTAATACCACATCTTCATAGATCTGCTTCTGGTGCTCTGTGAGAAGCTCTCCATAAAAATCATACAGCAATGCCTGCTTCACAATTCTCTCCACCTAGCCGCCATCCTTTCTTGCTGTCGAATCGTTAATATATGCTCTTTGATTGTACTACCTTAGGTCGGTATCCACTCTCCTCCAGAGCATTTACTATCTGCTCTTTGTGCTCCAGACCAAACGCCTCCAGTGTAATGCGCAGCTCCACCGCCGCGTTTCTGTTAATGCTGACAAACTGATTATGCTCCAGCTTTATCACATTTCCCTGCATCTTTGCGATCACTTGAGAAACCTTTACCAGCTCACCCGGCTTATCTGGCAAAAGCACCGATACAGTAAAAATTCTGCCTCTCTGAATCAGTCCATTTTGCACCACGGAGGACATGGTAATTACATCCATATTTCCGCCGCTTAAGATGGAAACCACTTTCTTGTTCCCCGGCTCTATCTGTTTTAACGCCGCCACGGTGAGAAGCCCGGAATTCTCCACAATCATCTTGTGATTCTCCACCATATCAAGAAAACATACAATCAGATCTTCGTCCTTGACGGTGAGAACTCCATCCAAATATTTCTGAATATAAGGGAAAATCTTACTTCCCGGCGTTTTTACCGCCGTGCCGTCCGCGATGGTATTCACACCATTCAGCGTCACCACTTCTCCCTTTTCCAAGGACGCTTTCATACAGCTTGCCCCTTCTGGCTCCACGCCAAGCACCTGAATCTTTGGATTAAGAAGCTTAGCTAAGGTAGACACTCCCGCTGCCAGCCCGCCGCCGCCAATGGGAACCAAAATATAATCCACGGTAGGAAGCTCTTTAAAGATCTCCATGGCGATCGTTCCTTGCCCTGTCGCAACCTCCGGGTCATCAAATGGATGAATAAAGGTAAGTCCCTTCTCCTTTGCGAGCTGCAAAGCATACTCGCACGACTCATCATAAACATTTCCGTAAAGCACTACCTCAGCGCCATAGCTTTTGGTGCGGTTGACCTTGATAAGTGGTGTTGTCGTCGGCATAACAATGGTAGCTTTTAAACCATAACACTTTGCCGCATAGGCAACACCCTGCGCATGATTTCCGGCAGAAGCCGTTATCAGCCCCTTTTCCCTCTCCTCCTGCGACAGTGTGCTTATTTTATAATAGGCGCCGCGCACTTTATAAGCACCTGTAAACTGCATATTTTCCGGCTTTAAATACACCCTGTTCCCAGTAAGCTCAGAAAAATAATTGCTGTAGGTTAGTTTTGTCTCCTGCGTCACATTTTTCACAATCTCGCTGGCTTCCTCGAATTTCTCCAGCGTCATCTTCTCTTCCATCT
>CAMWWW010000266.1 GCA_947178015.1 uncultured Clostridia bacterium | reverse complement strand
ATCCAGAAGATATTGAGATGCTGGAGGATTTGATTGTAGCAGCGACCAATGAGGCTCTGAGGAAGGCAGAAGAGGCATCACAGGAATCCATGTCAAAGCTGACGGGCGGACTTGGCGGTTTAGGCAGCGGATTCCCATTCTAAATTAGGAAAACCAGAGTAGGATAATTATGGACTATTACAGCAGTCAGATTACAAAATTAATAGAAGAATTGTCTTCCCTGCCGGGGATAGGCGCAAAATCAGCGCAGAGGCTGGCATTTTATATCATCAATATGCCGAAAGAACGAGTGGATGCTTTAGTAAATACCATATCTGAGGCAAAAGAGAATGTTAGGTACTGCAAGAAATGTTTTACTCTTACAGATCAAGAATACTGTCCAATCTGCAATAGTTCCCGAAGAGATTCTGCCACAATCATGGTGGTAGAGAATACAAGAGATTTGGCAGCTTATGAAAAAACGGGCAAATATGAGGGAGTTTATCATGTTCTGCACGGAGCGATCTCACCAATGCTTGGGATAGGCCCTAATGATATAAAGCTTAAGGAGCTGATGCAGCGTCTGTCTGCGGAAGATATAAAAGAGGTTATTATCGCCACCAATTCCAGCTTGGAGGGAGAGACGACGGCGATGTACATTAGTAAACTGATAAAACCTACTGGGATAAAAGTAAGTCGAATTGCAAGTGGTGTTCCAGTGGGCGGAGATCTGGAATATATTGATGAGGTGACGCTCTTGCGGGCATTAGAGGGCAGAGTGGAGCTGTAGACGAATAGTACGAACATAAATACGTTTTCAATAAAAAGAAGCGCCTGTGGTCCCTATGACCACGGCGCTTCTCCGTGCGCAGATTCATGCAGCGAAATAAGCCGCTAAAGCAGCGCACAAGTCGCACGAGTAAGAGAAATACAATCCTGCCTAATCATAAGATTGCCAGATAAACAAATAGCCAACGTACCATACACAATGCGCTACTGTACGATCTGCACAGAATCTTTAAAGCCATTTACTTCTCCTACAGGGTTATCCTGTACATTCAGATACCTTAAATTCTCCGCCTGAAGCAGTGCAGATAAATCTGTAATATAATTATCCGCCACATTCAAGCGGGAAAGTTGTTTTAGTCCACGTGTAAATTCCAAATTTGCAAGCTCATTCCCCGTAAGAGACAATTCCTCCAAATTTGGGAATTTTAGAAGAAAATCAAGGTGTTCTGTGAAAACAACATCATCATACCATACATTGGTTATACCAGAGTAAGATTCTACATGAAAATTCTTATGCAGTTCCACATTGTTTAGTCCAAGAACACGAAGGGTTGGATTTTCCACTATACGATCAAAGTTTATCTCAAACATACCATTATTTAAATAAAGCTCTTCCAGTCCGGGATGATTAAATATGGAAGAGATGTCCCCATACACTTCCAGAGGATGATGGGAGATTCCAATGCTGCTTAAGCCTGTACGTCCGCTAAAATTGGCATATTTCAAGTTTGTCATACCATCCAGAAAACTTAGATTTCGCAGATTACCACTTGAGCTCCACGCGGAATAAAAGGTCAACCTCTCCACACCTGTTAGGGAAGAAAGCACCTCCACATTGTCCATAGAACAACCATGGACAGCAAGATCTTTGATCATGACAAGACCTCTAAGTGGCGTCATGGACATAAATCCGCTGATATCTAATTTTTCAAGCGCAGTAAGAACAGACAGATCCGGATCAGGTTGAGAGCTTAATTTATCTATGGTAAGCTCGGTGAGTCCTGTAAGCTGAGAAACCGGCTCAAAGTCCTTGACCTTATTGTTGTCGATAAGAGATAAACTTTGTAGCCCAGAAAGCTCCTTTAAAGGTTCTAGGCTGATAACAGAGGTATCCTCGACAGTGAGGGACTTTAGCTGCGTCATCCCTTTTAAAAATCCCAGATCCTTGATGAGTTCTGAGTTGATGGATAAGGATTCCAAGCTTGTCATAGCAGATATTGCGGAATAGTCCTCAACCTTTGGCTTATTATTTGAGATAATGCTGGAGGAATTTGTGTCCTCAAGAGTAAGCTCCCTTAAATTTTTCAGTGTCACTAATTGTTTGAGATTCTGTTCTGGCATATTTCTGACAGTAAGTATTTCCAATCCAGAAAAATCTGTAATACCCTCCATGGAGTCTGGATCGCGCAATCCAAGCTCCTTAAGCTGACTTGGATCTGCCACCATCGCTGCAATCTGAGAAGGTGTCATTCCGTTGGTCAAGACCCCCTTAAGCTTGGTAAGGCTTGTCAGATCTGTTTTATCAGGTATACTATGTGTGCTTTCTATACGCACAAGACCAGTAAAATACTGAAAATCTCTATCATTCCATGTTGCTTTTGGCAAAATAAGCTCCTTGATGTCCGGGGATTCTCCATAAGGATCATCAAAACTGTATAAAATTTGTGAATTATCAGTGGTGGTTGTTATCTTTAAATATGTGATATTTGTGAGTTCCTTACCAAAAATTTCCAACAAAAGTTCATATAACTCACTGGTTTGCGGCAGACTTTTTTGCGTCTGTGGCTGAGCTGCGACATAGGTTGCCAATGTCGGCTTATCTGGCTCCTGTGCAGGTGTATTTTTGATCAACATGGTCACGGCCGCGATGCCTCCCAGAACCACAAGCACCGCCATAGCAATATAGATGGGTGTCGAATTGCCGGGAGCTCCGCTTTTTCCTGCTGCTCCTGCCCCGCGGGAGCCTCCGTCGGGAGAGTGCTGGTATATATTATAATTGGTGATATTTTGTGTTTTTTCATCATCCAGAAGAAACTGATTTCCGCAATATTCACAGGTCACTAACTTTGTCTCGTTTCCCTCCATCTTAAGCTTTCCACCACAGGAGGGACATTTGATTTCAACTATTTTCATATCCTTTTCCTCATTGAAATTATAGTTACTCTAAATACCTTTTTCATTATATCACAAAAATATATTCCAGACAACATATCTTGATGGCGCTGTGCCATCGAACAGGTGCTATATAATGATCTCAAAAATTTATGTATAATCATTTTCGAGAAAGGCCCGCATAGCCAGCGCTGCTATTTCCTCCGTCACCCCGCTCCCGCTTAGTGAAAAACGTAGCGGACGCTAGATTCGTGAAAAACCTCATCAAGCGCCGACGTTTTTCAATAGGTTCCTTGAGGAAAATAGCAGCGCTGGCTATGCTGCTTTTATCGGTATTTCAGACACGTTTGCTTTCTACCGGTTCCGGTAATCTTATCTATATTGCGGAGCATACTTATATTCTTTACTTTTCTGATTATCACATTAGTTTACAAGTTTTTGTAAGAGTTATATTTTCATAGTTTTACATTGAATAAATATTCAATTATTTCACGTTTTGTAGAGGTTAAAATGTATAATTATTACATTATAAACAACAAAACGTAAAATACTTAAAAGTTGTAAACTGGTGTGATTATCATATTATTAACATAAAATTGGAGAAGAAAAACAGCGTGCCTAGAACAATCGTAAAAATAGCGCAGAGAATCGCCTATAGTCCTCAAGGCACCTATTGAAAAACGTCG
>CAMWWW010000265.1 GCA_947178015.1 uncultured Clostridia bacterium | reverse complement strand
GGTTCAATGCTGCTTCCCTCATTCCCCCAGACCGCCCACTGGGAGCAGCAATTAAAAGGCTCCTGATGAAGCAGGTGGTTTTTTTCGGACTGTGCTACAATCTGTACGCCTTCTGGTACGGCTTCGGCACAGTTAAAACTTTTTCCATCCATATAATAGAACGTATCCGACTCCTTCACGGCGACCCCATCGGGAATCAGCGCACCATGCTGGCATCCCAACTCCCTCATACAGTAATCAAAGGCACGTTCCTTGTGCGCCACCGGCAGGCGAGCCATGACATACAACTTCTTTTTTGCTAGGGTAACAGGAAACACCACATCCCCTATTTTGACAGAGGCGATGGTGGGCATCCGGGAATGGATGCTTCCATAGATCACCTTAATGGGTCCTTTGTCCCCCGCCTTTTTTAGTTCCTCCACCCGATCCCGGGGCCAATAAACCATATAATATGCCATGTTGATCCTCCTTGCAGCTTCTCTATAAAATTCCAGCTTATGTATAGCTATACAGCCGAGTGAATCCAAATAAAAATGTTTATTTATTGCATCCCTTTGGGAACACAAAGTCGAATTGGGACTTTTTTAAAACATTTTACAACAAATGCTGCGCAAGAGCTGCTGCATCTGCATAATATCCTTTTGTTGTGAACGAATTATAGCACAAAGAATCGGCTTTAATTCTGGACAAATAGGATAGCAAAGGGTATTCTCTGCCATGGAGATGGCTCCTCTATGATGCGGGATCATCTCCCAGAGAAAATCTGCATTAATCTGATTGGTAACACAACTGTTCTCCATATCCGCGATCATCGTATGCATCACCTGTTCCGTCCTATTCTGATACAAATGTAGTTCCTTCTGCGTATTCTTAAATTTGTTGCAACAACTCACAATATTTCGCATACTTTCAATACTTTTCGTCTGCTCCTCCACAATACGCATCGCAATATCCTGCAAAGTCACACAAGTAGTATATTGAAGAATATTTCTTGACATATCAATAGCAGCTTGATGATGTGGAATCATTTGCGCAATAAAATTATGAGAAATACTGTCCGTCAGCTCCGCGTCCTTCATTCCCTGTATCATATTTTCCAGCACACAATGAAAGGTAGCCAGATAATCCTTGGTAACATTACTTAATCTGCATTGTTTTCTCATGTCCGTTCCCCAACCCTGTCTTTTTTAGACAATATATGAACGGACAGAATCATTTATCCCACTATCCTTGCCATTTCCAAAAATAAACAACAATCAAAACAAAAACAGGGATAGTGCAAACAAGCGCCATCACTCCATCCAGTCAGAAATTGGAGTACTAGCGCCATAATGTCCCTACGATATCGATAATAGCTACAATTATATCAAAAATATCAGCAAGTTTTTCTGTAAAATATTGCTCTCTTTTTCTAGCCATCTAAGAAACTCACTTCCTTTCAAAAGATCGTTCTATAATAAAAACCACAATTCCTATCCTCTTTCCTTGTATACTATTATAACATTTAAAACTAGCAAAAACAAGACTGTTTCTTATGGCTATTATGTGTTAAAGTATGAAAACACAACAAACAATCATCAAAGAAATGGGGGATATTATGACAGATAACAAGTGTTCCGAAACCATATGGGAAGAAAATCATCTAAAGCAGACCATTACCTTAGCAGAGGAGCAGCTTACCCTATTAAAGCTTACTTCCGAGGCAAAGAAAACAGACATTATGGAGACAAAAAAAGAAAGCTTTGAAAATGCTTCACATGGCTATACCAGTCTATTTTCCTCGGATGATTTTGAGGATCTGATCGAGTTAAGCCAATACCATACTGACATCACAGAAAAGCTTTCTGATTACGAAGAGGACCAAGCTAAAATTCGCCTGCTTGAACGCCTTATCCCATCTCCTTACTTTGCACGCATTGATTTTACTTTTGAGGAGGATGAGGAAACAGAGCAAATCTATATTGGACGAACTTCTCTAAAAAGAAAGGATTCACAAAATATGGTCGTTTATGATTGGAGATCCCCGATCGCAAGCGTCTTCTATCGCTTTATGACCGGACCTGCCTTCTACGATGCTCCTTATGGCAGAATAAACGGAAATGTCAGATTAAAACGCCAATATGAGATTAGAAACAAACATCTGGAATTTTATTTTGACACGGATGTCCAGATTGTAGATCAGATTCTGCGCCGTATGTTATCGCAAAATACTTCTTCTAAAATGAAGGCCATTGTCGAGACCATACAAAAGGAACAAGATATGATAATCCGAGATATGGGCAATGATCTGTTAATGGTGCAGGGTGTGGCGGGAAGCGGCAAAACCTCCATCGCTCTCCATCGTGCCGCCTACCTTATGTTTCAGGGACTCAAGACCAAACTTTTGGCTAACAACATCCTTATTCTCTCGCCAAATTCTATATTTGAACAATATATATCCAATGTACTACCTGAGCTGGGAGAAGAACAGGTGACATGCGCCATATTTGATGATGTATTAAAAGAGCTGGTCCCATCCGACAAAATCCAGACCAGATACCAATTTCTGGAACAGCTTGTCACGCACACCCATTTTCAACACATCATCCAATACAGTCTGGAATGGAAAACATCCGAACACTTCCTCGCTCTGCTGGATCGGCTTCTCTCGGAACAACAGCCGCAAAACAAGCCAGATGTACTTGATATGTACAGAAGCATATTTACCAAAGATACCTCTTACTATATACCATTTTTCGGTTCTATTTCCGCAGATAATTTGCAAGAAATTGTACAATATACAAGGGAAAATCTGGAATCGGATCTGCTATATTATGATGATGCGATTGCAGTGGCTTATCTATATTTAAAGCTTTATGAACCAAATTTATACGGCAATATCCGGCAGGTGGTCATCGATGAAGCACAAGATTACTATCCGCTCCAATTTAAACTATTCTCTTTATTATTTCCACAGGCAAAATTCACTGTACTAGGAGATATTAGCCAGACAATTTCCAAGCATGAAGAACTAACCTTTTACAACCAGATTGAATCCATACTTGGCAGAAAAAAAGCTTCCCTTATCACATTAAATAAAAGCTTCCGCTGCACAAATGAAATTCTTACATTTAGCCTAGCCTTCTCAGACCAGAATCAGGAGATTGAAAGTTTTAATCGAGCAGGCGACAAACCCAAAATCTTTGCAGCCGAAAGCCATTCCTCTCTGCTTGACGAGATATGCGCAGAGATCCACTTATGCCAAACGAAAGGGTATCAGTCCATAGGTCTGCTCTGCAAAACGGAAAAAAATTCCCTTGCACTATTCCAGTCACTGCAATCAAGAATCCCGCTTGCTCTTATACAAAATGAAAGCAGCACAGATTTAAAGGGAACCTTACTTCTGCCAATCTATCTGTCCAAGGGGCTAGAATTTGACGCCGTCATCTTGTGCGATGCGGATAATCTCAATTACTACGATGCAGACGACAAAAGCCTTTTACATGTGGGATGCACTAGAGCACTTCACAGACTTAGTATATTATGCCAAGGAACCATCAGCCCATTTATAAAAATGGAAAACTAACCCTGCTCAATCCAAAAT
>CAMWWW010000264.1 GCA_947178015.1 uncultured Clostridia bacterium | reverse complement strand
TAAAAAAACGCTGGCGTGTTTGAAAACCTTCCAGCATCTCTTTACCGTGCGGTGACTTGGATACCGTTTTGAAATAGAGTAAGGATAAGAGAAAGCATAAGAACAGGGTGGTAGAAATGAGGAGTAACTTGAGGAGGCTGCAGCGCCATTTGCTGTGGCTGATTCTGCTTTTTTTACTATGCGGATTTTTTGTATTGCTGCTCTGGATTGCAGATGTGCAGGCATTTCGAGCCTTATCAGCGGCGATGGTGTTGGCATCGCTTCTTGGGTTTGTAGCCATCAGCAGCGTACTTCTATCTTTGGAATATAGAAGGGAGAAGGCTTTTTTGACTTTTTTGGACAGCCCAGATGAATATCATGAGGAGCTGCTGATAAAGTCTGCCGGTGTCTCCCGCGCACAACTGGTGCGCCTGCTGGGAACCGTGCTGCGGGAAAAGCAAGGTGCAAATGACAGATTAAAGGTGCAGATGGAGGAATATGAGGAATATGTGGAATCTTGGGCGCACGAGATCAAGGTTCCACTTTCTCTGCTCACCTTGCTTTTGGACAATAGAAGGGAGGAATTGCCGGAGAAGGTGAGGTTTAAGCTGGACTATATCCAGACATGTATGCAGGAGTATATTGCGCAGATGCTGTATTATGCAAGAATCAAGGGCGCGAGAAAGGATTATCTTTTTGAGCAGATTGACATTGGTTTCTGTGTGGAGGAGGTGTTAGAGGATTACCGTCCTCTGTTGGAGGAAAAGGGATTTCTGATTATCACAGCCGATTTGGAGGGTTTTGTTTACACGGATCGAAGAGGGCTTCGTTTTCTAATAGAACAGGTGGTAAGCAACGCGATAAAGTATAGTGATAAGAAGCAATATGGCGGGCAGGCCTGCGATCGATATGGGTATAAGAAGGACGAGGCGCTGCTGTTATCTTGTTCTTTTTCTAAGAAGGAACAAGGCAGTGTGTTGAGCATCCGCGATAATGGAATAGGAGTAAAAAGCTGTGATCTGCCGTATATCTTTGAAAAAGGATTTACCGGAGACTCCGGTGAAAACAGAAAGAGAGCCACTGGAATGGGGCTGTATCTAGCAAAAGAAGTCGCGCAGGAGCTTGGGCTTTCTTTGGAAGCGTTCTCCGAATGGGGAGAGGGATTTGAGATGCAGATCCGTTTTCCTGTTGTAGACGAAAAGGAACAAGAATGGAAAAAAGAAACTGGGAGGTAAGAAATGAACACAATATGGTCGGATTATATACAAAGCATTGGCACACTTTATTATTCTCGCATGCTGCGGTTTTCTGATATATTTAAAGAAACCTATATCCGTGCGTTTGGAATCGAACAAAGGCGAAAAATATTGGAGATTGGCTGTGGTCCCGGCGCGCTGAGCCAATCACTTGCCCGCTGGTATCCACAAGCCGAGGTACTTGGCATAGACAGGGATACGGCTTTTGTGGAGTTTGCTGCAAAGCAGGCGCCTGCGATACAATTTATGGAGGCAGATGCAACAGAGCTGCCCTTTGAAGATGAATCTTTTGATGTGACGATCTCAAATACAGTTCAGGAGCATATTGAACCATCGAAGTTTTTTGGAGAGCAGTTTCGGGTGTTAAAGCCGGGCGGCATTTGCCTTGTATTATCAGCAAGGAGAGGCGTCCATATCACCGCCGACTGCATAAAAGAACAGAGCAAATTTGAGGCGGAGATATGGAACCGAGTGGAAAAGTACTTTAAAGATAACGATCAAAGCTATCAAGTGGGACAGTATTATTTAAGCGAAAGCCAACTGCCAGCTACGATGGAGCAATATGGATTTCATCTGGTTTCTACAGACTATGTAACAATCAACCTAACCCCGGACAATCCAGAAATTTCAAAAGAAATGGCATATGCCATGATAGATGCTGGGAGAAGGGAAAAGCTGGATAATATAGAAGCGTTCCCGCACTGTGCTCCCGGCATTGTGACAGAGGAAGAGATGGCTGAGATGAAAAAGCAGATCCATCAAAAATATGATAAGCGAATGGAATTGTATCAGGCAGGAAAAAAACAATGGGATACAAATATGTCATTGACTATGGTTCTGCGCGGAGTGAAATAAAGGAAGAATATAATTATGGAGATACATCCAGATATTCTTCCAGACATATTCCCCGCTCCATAATTTCTTTTGCCGCTTCTTTTCCTACATAGCGGTAATGCCATGGCTCGTATCCAATTCCTGTAATTTCACTTTTATCTGTGGGATAGCGCAGGATAAATCCATATTCTGCACAGTGCTTTATCAGCCATTGTTGTACGGCAGTGTGTTCCTGCGCTTCATCAAGCTGCTGATAGGCAGTATCTACAATATCCACGGCAAGCCCAGCCTGATGCTCGCTGGTTCCGGGGATAGCAACCCATATCGCGGCATTTGCCTCGGCTTCCTTTTGAGAATAGCCTTGTTCTAAAAGGGAATTAATTTTATTTTGGTAAAGCTCCTCCTGCTTGTCCCATGTGCGGAAAGAGGAGCAGATTAAGGGATCAAGATTTTCTGCCCTTGCGGCGTCCATCATTTCCTGAAGGGCGGGGTAGGCTCGTTTATCGATGGCATGTCCATTTCTTAGCTGGGTCAGCTCTGGGATACGGAAATCTTCTGGAAGAGGATGATCCCGATTAATTAGAATGAGATTCCAGTCCTCCTTGGTCGATGTTGAAGTAGGCTGCGTCAGAGAGACAGTAGGCTTGTTTTCTGAGAGAGAATCAGAGCCTGTCTGTGACGTTTGGAAGGAGGGCGGAATATATGGTGTAGCACTTGCCCTTCCAAGCATAAAACCGCCGCACAAAGATAGTTCAATCAACAAGATAACAAGAACAAGACGGAATCCTAAGTATCTATGGTGACGTTTATAATGGTTTTTGTTCCCGCTATGAGCGGTAGCGCGGGATACAGAGCGGTTTTGATTTTTGTCAGGCTGAGGTTTTTTGTTGCTGTTAGGATAGAGAGAAACATATTCCATATCTAAAACACTCCTTTGTATTTGATGGTTTCAGATTAACAGGAAAATGCGTCAAAATACCCTCATAATTGCATCAAATTGACATCATAATGTCAATCAGATCACACGTCACGTAAACGCGACGGGGAACGCCTACAAAGAGGATATAGAGGAAAGCAAGGGGGTGCTTCGTTATATCGAATTTATCCGAAAAGAACGGGCGTACCCGCACACCTGTTAAATGCACTTGTCTCCGTCCATAACGGCGATCTCGTCCTGCGTCATAAGTCCTTTGCCACAATGTCAAGTGAAGAATTTATTCTTTTTACTTTTTCATACATGGAAGCTTGTAGATGTTCTATAAATGTGCTAAACTGAACGCAACAACAAATCAAGATTTGCGAGGATATGAAAATGAAGTATAGAAAACTATCCGTGGATGAAGCAGAACAATTTTGGAGTTTGATGGACCAATTGGATTATGAAACAAAGTATATGCTATACGAACCGGGCGAAAGGACAAAGAATCTTCCTAGAATTGAGTCTTTAATACGAGATTCCGTGGAAGGGCAAGACTTTCTTCTCGTTGCCGAAACAGATAATAAGCTTATAGGATACATATCAG
>CAMWWW010000263.1 GCA_947178015.1 uncultured Clostridia bacterium | reverse complement strand
CCGCTACGTTTTTCACTAAGCGAGAGCGGGGTGACGGAGGACTATAGGCGATTCTTTGCGCGGACCCTTTCCCGAAAATGATTACACAAATTATCTTTACATAAACTTATACATTTTTATGATAGATTACAAATTGAGGAAAAAGTGGTTGAAATGCCTGTTCTTTTATGCTAAACTATCTATGTTTCGAATGTAAGGAGGTGGCAGAATGACAGCTTTAAAGATAGTAGTCATGGTGATTTATGCAGTTGTGTGTATAGCATTGACAGTAATCGTACTTATGCAGGAGGGCAAGCAGGCAGGCTTGACAGGTTCCATCAGCGGCGCGGCGGATACCTACTGGGGAAAGAATAAGGGACGATCCATGGAGGGGGCTTTGGAGAAAATCACAAAGTTTCTTGCAATCGGTTTTATTATATTGTCCTTAGTACTGAATATAATCTGAGAAAAGGCTGAAACACTCTTGCTAATAAGAGTGTTTTTTTCTATAATGAGATTATAGGGATAACACAGAAATGAGGAGGGATTGTTTATAAAACCGCAGGTATATGCGGAAGTAAGGGAGGTATCAGTATGACGGATGAAGCATTACAAAGAAGGAAAAAAATTATATTAGATATTGTAAAGGATGAGCATTATGTGCCGATGAAGGCAAAGGAGCTGGCGATCTTGCTTCAGGTTCCCAAGGAGGACAGGCCAGATTTGGATTATGTCCTTCATGAGTTGGTGGCATCAGGAGAAATAATGCTTTCAAAACGCGGAAAATATACAAAGCCAGAGAATCATATTTTGACAGGAAAATTTATGGCGACGGCGAAGGGCTTTGGTTTTGTGGCTGTTGAAGGGATGGAAGAGGATATCTATATTAAGGAGAGCCATACAAATGGTGCGCTTGATAAGGATACGGTACAGTTTGTGCTGCTTCCTACCAAGGGCGGCAGAAGACCGGAAGGGGAGATTACCAAGATCCTTGCTCATGGAATTACGGAGGTTGTCGGCATCTATCAAGAGGGAAAGGATTTTGGTTTTGTCCGTGTAGATAATCAGAAATTTGCAAAAGATATCTATATACCGAGAGCGCGCTCAAAGGGGGCAGTTGAGGGACATAAGGTGGTTGTCAAGCTGACGGATTTTGGCAGTAAGACAAAGAATCCAGAAGGAATTGTGAAGGAGATTTTAGGGCACGTCAATGATCCGGGGGTGGATATTTTATCTATTATCAGAAGTTATCAACTTCCCGAAGAATTTCCAAAGCCGGTGATGGAGCAGGCAGCTCGCATAAAAGAGGAAGTTTCCGAGGAGGAAAAGCAAGGACGCCTAGATTTGAGAGATTGGCAGACCGTTACAATTGACGGGGAGGATGCAAAGGATCTGGATGACGCAGTGACACTTACAAAGGAGGGAGATCGCTATACGCTTGGTGTGCATATTGCAGACGTCACGCATTATGTGACAGAAGAGAGTGCGCTGGACAAAGAGGCATTAAAGCGCGGGACAAGTGTATATCTTGTGGATCGTGTGATACCAATGTTGCCGCACAGGCTGTCCAATGGAATCTGCTCATTAAACGAGGGAGTGGACAGGCTGGCATTAAGCTGTATTATGGAAATCGATTCAAAGGGGAATGTGATTGGGCATAAAATTGCCGAGACATTGATCCGGGTAGATAGGCGAATGTCCTATACCAGCGTAAAAAAGATTCTGGAAGATAACGACGAGAGTGAAAGAAAAGAATATGAGTCGCTTGTGCCGATGTTTGAGTGTATGCAGGAGTTGGCGGCGATCTTGCGTGAAAAGAGAAAACAGAGAGGCTCCATAGATTTTGATTTCCCTGAGACAAAGATAGTTCTTGACAAAAAGGGAAATCCCATCGAGATAAAGCCCTATGAGAGAAATACGGCGACGAATATTATAGAAGATTTTATGTTGATCACCAATGAGACGATCGCCGAGGATTACTATTGGCAGGAGATGCCTTTTGTGTATCGCACGCATGACACGCCTGATCCAGAAAGAATTCAGCGATTAGAGATATTTATCAATAACTTTGGTTATGGAATTAAAAATAACAGAGAAGGGATTCATCCAAAGGAGCTGCAAAAACTTTTGGCTCGAATAGAAAATTCGCCGGAAGAAGCGCTGATAAGCCGTTTGACGCTCCGCTCCATGAAGCAGGCAAAATATACCGTGCAAAACAGCGGGCATTTTGGGCTTTCGGCAAAATATTATTGTCATTTTACATCGCCGATCCGACGCTATCCCGATCTTCAGATTCATCGTATTATCAAAGAAAATCTACACGGCGGAATAACAGAAAAGAGACTTAAATATTATTCCAATATCCTTCCCGGTGTGGCGGAGCAATCAAGTGCCATGGAGCGAAGAGCGGACGAGGCAGAGCGGGATACGGAGAAGCTTAAAAAGACAGAATATATGCACGAACGGATAGGAGAGAGATTTACAGGCGTAATATCAGGAATGTCAGCATATGGTATCTATGTAGAGCTTCCCAATACAATAGAGGGAATGATTCATGTAAATAACCTGTTATATGACTACTATTATTATAATGAGGAAACCTATGAAATGATAGGGGAACAGATGCATCGTGTTTTTAAGCTTGGACAAACGATCGACATTGTGGTAATGGCGGCGGATAAGCTGACGCGCACCATAGATTTTATGCTTGCAGAGCCTTTTCAGGAAGGAAAGAAAGATGAGTAAGGAGAATGTGAGGCTAATAGCCAACAATAAAAAAGCATATTTTGATTATTTTATAGAGGATACCTATGAAGCAGGGCTCTCCCTTCACGGAACGGAGGTGAAATCTCTGCGCATGGGAAAATGCAGTGTGAAAGAGGCGTTTATTCGCATAGAAAAAGAGGAAGTTTTTGTGTATGGGATGCACATTAGTCCTTATGAAAAAGGAAATATATTTAATAAGGACCCATTGCGAGTTAGAAAACTTTTGTTGCATCGGCATGAAATTAACAAGATTAATGGGCAGCTCGCTGCAAAGGGATATACCGTTGTACCTCTTAAGGTATATTTTAAGGGAAGTCTTGTAAAGGTTTCGATAGGTTTGGCACGTGGTAAAAAGTTATATGACAAACGTCAGGACATTGCTAAAAAAGATCAGCGAAGAGAGGCAGAAAAGGAATTTAAAGTAAAAAATTTATATTAGAGAAGTCCTTTATAATATGGAGGCTATCATTTAAGATAACAAGACTTGTGATAGATATATCTAAAATAGAATAGAGGATATAGGAGGCTGTCGCACTTCGTGATCGAATAAGTGTGACAGCCTTATTTACACATCATTACATCAAAGACAAACATTCCTGTAGTAAATGGGATACTTGACGGTCTATGGTAAATAATTCTTGAAATAAGGATTTGAGTTCCGCTCTGGTCGAGGATTTATCCAACAATTCATTGATGTTATGGGGCAAACCATAGCAGACAGGAAAAGAGACTAAATTTTCAATACTTTTTGTCATATGAATTCCTCCGTTATGATGATGAACAGGCCCGGTAAATTATTTAAAAACTCGCCCTCAATGAAGAGGGTCCAGTTCCTTTCTCAGATATTC
>CAMWWW010000262.1 GCA_947178015.1 uncultured Clostridia bacterium | reverse complement strand
GCGTCCGCTACGTTTTTCACTAAGCGAGAGCGGGGTGACGGAGGAAATAGCAGGGATGGCTATGCGGACCCTTTTCGAAAATGACTACATAAATCGCCTTCACAAAAACTTATGATTTTTCACATAATCCTTCTGTTCCCTCTTACCTTTTCTCCACACACTGATCATCTACCAACAACAAACCGATCCGCAAATATCAATACACAGGTAGACTCATCTAAAATAATCAACGATGCATCCTTATAGAGTACCCTTGCAATCTTTTTCTCATTTTGGATAACATATACCTTATCCAAATCATTCAAACCTTATATAAAGGAGATTAAAACAATTTTATATCAAAATTACTAAAAATTTTTATTTTTAACTACCATTTTCCGTCAATATGATGTATAATTATCATATACGCTATTAAACAGGAGGATAGTATTATGGCAAAAGAAATGATTGCGATGTTACTTGCCGGCGGTCAGGGTTCTCGCCTTTATGCTTTGACAGAGAAACTTGCAAAACCGGCAGTACCATTTGGCGGCAAATATCGTATTATCGATTTTCCGCTGTCTAACTGTGTCAATTCAGGAATTGATACGGTAGGTATTTTAACCCAATATCAGCCTCTGGTATTGAATGAGTACATTGGAAACGGTCAGCCTTGGGATCTGGACCGCCTCTATGGAGGTGTCCATGTTCTTCCACCTTATCAGAAGGCAGGCGGCTCAGACTGGTATAAGGGAACGGCGAACGCCATATATCAGAATATCTCATTTATTGAGCGGTATGATCCAAAGTATGTCATTATTCTATCTGGAGACCAGATCTGCAAGCAGGACTATAGCGATTTCCTCAAATTCCACAAGGAAAAGGATGCCGAGTTCAGCGTGGCCGTAATGGAGGTTCCGTGGGAGGAGGCTTCTCGCTTTGGTCTTATGGTTGCGGACGAGAATGACAAGATCACTGAATTCCAAGAAAAGCCGAAGGAGCCTCGCTCTAATCTGGCTTCTATGGGTATCTACATCTTTAACTGGGATATTTTAAAGAAATATCTGGAGGAAGATGAGGCAGATCCGAATTCTGAGAATGATTTTGGCAATAACATTATTCCAAATCTATTAAGGGACAAGCGCAGAATGTATGCTTACCATTTTGACGGCTACTGGAAGGATGTGGGAACCATCTCCTCTCTCTGGGAGGCAAATATGGAAGTTCTCGATCCAGAGCACAGCGGAATCAATCTTTTTGATGAGGATTGGAAGATCTACAGCCGCAACAGTGGTATGACTGGACACAAGATCAACGCAGGTGCTGTTGTGGAAAATTCCATGATCACAGACGGCTGCCGAATCAAAGGTACTGTAAAGCACTCCATCCTGTTTGCAGGCGTCAAAGTTGAAGAAGGCGCTATTGTCGAGGATGCGGTTGTGATGGGCGGCACAGTAATTAAGTCTGGGGCTGTTGTCAAGCACTGCATCATCGCTGAGAATGTTACCATCGGTGAAAATGCTGAGGTAGGCGCTATGCCTTCCGATGAGGTAAACGGCGTGGCTACCGTAGGAGCTGGCATCTCCATTGGAGAAAACGCCAAAATTGGTCCGAAAGCCATGATAAATAAAAATGTAGAAGGCGGTGAAGAACAATGCTAAATACCAAAACAAGTGCGCTGGGAATTATTTTCCCCAACAGCTATGATGCGCTGATTCCAGAGCTTGTCAACGTGCGTTTGATGGCTTCCATTCCTTTTGCCAGCCGTTATCGCCTGATCGATTTTACTTTATCCAGCATGGCAAATTGTGATATTGACAATGTTTCTGTTCTTGTAAACAACAACTATCATTCCCTGATGGATCACCTTGGCTCCGGCCGTGAGTGGGATTTGGTTCGCAAAAATGGTGGTCTGCATATCTTTCCTCCATACGCAGAAAAAGCGTCCAAGCCTTTTACCGGACGTGTGGGCGGGCTGGCAAGTATCCTTGATTTCCTGAGAGATCAGAGGGAAAAATATGTTGTTCTTACTGACACAAATTCCGTTATGAATTTTGATTATCAAGCTCTTCTCAATTATCATATCGAGAAAGAGGCTGATGTCACTGTTGCATACAATGCACAGGAGCTCCCCGCAGGGCTTTTGAATTCTCCATCCACCGATCAGAGTTATTATTACACCTTCGACATCGAAGATGGACGTGTAACAAAGATCTATGTAAATTCCAAGAAAAATGGAATTCAGAATTTCTCATTAAATACCTTTGTTCTTGACAGAGAATTGCTGATAGATCTGATCAATACGGCCTTTGTGCGTGGACAGGAATATTTCGAGCGCGACGTGCTGCTTCCTCAGCTTAATAAACTGAATGTACAGGCTTATAAATATGATGGTTATATTGCCCGCATCTGTGATATGAAGAGCTATTTTGACGAGAATATGAGACTTCTGGATGATTACAATCTGGATGCCCTCTTCTCTGGTCATCCAATCTACACAAAGATTCGTGATGACAACCCAACCAGATACATTAAGGGCGCTAAGGTCCAGAATGTGATGGCTGCTGATGGTTGTGTGATTGAAGGTGAAGTGGAAAACAGTATTTTGTTCCGTGGCGTTAAGATCGCAAAAGGTGCTAAGGTTAAAAATTGCATTTTAATGCAGGATACTACAATTGAGGCAGGCGCTGAGATTGAATATCTGATTACCGACAAGAACGTTTCCATCACTGCTGGAAAAGAAATGAAGGGAACCGATACCTTCCCAGTATATATTGGAAAATATCAGACTATCTAAGAATCAATTTAGTATTCTTATCTGTAAAATATCAGACAGAAGAAGGATTGCTCACAACAAACCTTCTTCTGTCTGATTATTTTATCCTTCAATGGTAATATACTTCTTATCCTCCACAGCAGGCCTTTCTTCCTTCTTAGGAATCTGAAGCTTTAACGTGCCATCCTCAAATCTTGCCTTAATGTCCTCTTCTTTCACCGCTTCACCCACATAAAAACTTCTGCTGCAAGAACCGCTGTAACGCTCCCGGCGAATATACCTGCCCTCCTCATCTTTTTCATTCTTCTCGGAGCTTGCCGTAGCGTTCACCGTCAGATATCCATTCTTTAACTCTGCCTTGACATCCTCTTTCTTCACACCCGGTATATTCATTGTTATCTCATAATTCTGACCAGACTCTTTAATATCTGTCTTCATCAAATCCATCTGGCTGCGGCCTAAACCAAATTCATTTGCTCCAAATGAATTCGCTCTAAATGGAAAATCAAAAAAATTATCAATTAAGTTCTCTCCGAAAATACTTGGCATCAACATATATCATCTCTCCTTTTTATAATAAAATGAACAAGTTTGTTTTATTTGTTCTATATGTACTATAGCACACATCATTAGCACTGTCAAGAGTTGAGTGCTAATTTTTTGTGAAAATTTTATAACATTAAAGCGTTACTTACATAATCATCTTCGAGAATGATCTGCACAGAGAATCGCCTATAGTCCTCCGTCACCCCACTCTCGCTTAGTGAAAAACATAGCGGACGCTAAGCTCGTATAATACCTCACTGAAGCGTATCGCATAATTCGCAAGCTCATTATGCGCCGACGTTTTT
>CAMWWW010000261.1 GCA_947178015.1 uncultured Clostridia bacterium | reverse complement strand
GGGTGACGGAGGAAATAGCTGCGCTGGCTATGCGGACCATTTTCGAAAATGATTACATGAATCCCTTTATAAAAACTTATACTTTCTACAAAGCCTATTACTCCTATACTATTTTTCGGAATTCCATTTTCTTTTCAATAAAAATATGTTATAATCTACCTATATCTAATATTTTTATTTCTGTAAAAAGGAGGTTTTTTCATGAGATATTTAAGAGCACCGCTTGAAGTTGAAGCTACTTTATATGAATTAAATAAGGGAATGGAAGATGGTTTTGAGCTTTGGACGGATATTATCACACGAAGCTGCATCAACAACCATAAGCTGATCCGTGTCACCCGCGAAAACGGCTCCATTGTTTGTCCCTATATTGAGAACCGGCGCGGACGTTCCTATATTCAGGATGGCGACTATATCATCACAGAGATGGACGGAAATCGGCATGTATGCAATGGTTCCAGCTTTCCTCACCGCTTTACTCCCGTAGAATCTACCACGCCACAGCCATAAGAAAATAAGAAAAAATTAAGTCCGCTCAGACAGTTTTCTTCTATCTGAACGGGCTTTCTTTAATCCAAAGAAATTCGATCTGCAATTTCTTCTACTGACATTCCTCTTGTAAATTCATAAGTGCCAGCCCTGACATACCTTGTTTTTTCAATCTCCCACAATCGCTCTAAAAGCTCCTCTGAGCTTTCCACCACTCCAGCATCTTCTAGCAATCTGACTATCGTATCGGAAGACATACCTCTCTCAATATGAATGACGACCGTCGTTTCATCTGCGCCCTCCTCAATCCTAACGGTGGGATTTTCCTCGCCGCTCTCATTCTTATCACCCGATTGCACCATGCCGTCCGTCGTCTCCGAAGATCCCATTCCTTTTGTATCCGCGTCTGTTTCCTTCTGATCCGCAGTATCCTTCTCCGTAACATCAGGAGCAGTATCCCTCGTCGGCGCGGTAGATGTCTCTGGCGCTTTTGTGGTCGGCTCCTCTGTGTCGGATTCTTTCTCTGTACTTACCATTTCCATGCCAAGCTCTCTGGCACGCGCTATAATCTGCTCGTCTGTGATTCTTGTCTGCTGCCGGTTTAGTATCAATGAGATCGACAATAGTATTGTGGCGAATAAAACACCCACCCCAAAGCCCTTCAAATAATATTTCAGCTTCATCTGATTACTCCCTGAATAGATCAATCACCAGTTTTACCTCACCAGTTCCCAGCCCCAGCTCTCTGGCAATCTCAAGGACTGTTCTGCCCTCCCGATAAAGCTTCAGGATTCTCTCATTATTATTTCTGACGTCCTCTAGCTCCCCCTCAAGCAGCATCTGAAGCTCCTCCGGCTGTATCTCTTCTGAAATATAATGCTCTCTCTCTAACAATGCCTCCTCTGATACCTCAGTCTCCTCCTTTAAGCGTTTTACGGTTTTCACCATATTTTGCACTTCGCGCGCGGTATCTTTGATCGCTTTATCCTTATCATCCAGCATACTGTAAAGAAACATAACCTCATTATGGCTCTTATTAATCTCCTCCAGCACCGTATCCGAATACTCATGTACAGACATTATTTTCTCGTTGGACAATCTCTCAAGCTCACGCTCCGCCCTTCCGGCAATATCCTCCGTCATGTCCTCCAAAATGTTCCTTACCGTCTCTCTTGTCTGATTCTCAAGTGCCGTCTTTGACTCCTCGCCAAGCACCAATTGCCGTGCTGCCTCCTTAAGCCTCTCCTCAGAAGCCTTCTCTGATATAAAATAGCTTACTATAATAGCTGCTATCCCTATTACTATTAAAACTACCTCTACCGCTGTCATAAACAGTTCTCCTAGATCTTTACATCAAAGCTTCCACTGTGAACCGACTTAAGCATCACAGAACCTTCATCCTCTTCTTCCTCTTCTTCCTGCTTTGCATGGTTCTTTCCCTGTTGCTTGAAATAAGTGCCGTTGCCTTTTTCCTTCGCATCATACCGGTTCTCTTTTTTTTCAGAATTTTCGTACTTGCGCACCTGTCTGGCACCTTTCTCCGTCTCTCTGTGCATTTGAACCTGTATATTGCTCTGATCAATCAGAGGCTTCTGATCCTGATTCTGTTTCAGTTGCCCTATATCCTGTGAACGCTGCACGACTCCCTGCACTTCTACCGGTCTGATTGCCATATTTCTTCACCTCTATTTCTATGCTGCTCCCGTCTGCCTAAGCTGGAAGCTATAAGGACACTCTCTTAATCTCATGCCAGTCCTTTATAAATTTACAGAACTGATACTCTGCGGATGTGATGGTAAATTCCCCTGCAATCATGAGCTTTACACCAGAATACACCGTGTTTCTTGCTTTAATGCAGGCTCCCTCCGTCATCTCCGTCTGTTCATGGCAGGCAGAAAGCTCCTTTTCTGTCGCGGCGATTGTTTTTCGAATTGCCTCGTAATCGACCGCCGCCTTCTGCAAGATCGCCATGCGATCTGGCGTAAGCTTTCCCTTTGCCTTCTTTGCCTTCATCGCCTCAATAATCTGACGGATTCTCTTTTCCTCAGCCGCATACTTTTTACTCTTTTCCTCCAAGACCTTAATTCGCTCCTGAAGCTGCGGGTCGCTGCCTACTTCCAAAGATGTCGCGCTCCCCATCGACGAACCTATCGTCATCGACTCAATCAGCCTTCCAGCCCTCACATAGCCGCCCACGATAAGCCCCTTCTTTCCAGCGACATGAATCTCTTCCCTCGCTGAAACATTGCTGTGCATAATTGCATCCGCCTCAATGGATGCACCAGATATCACCACAGCACTTTCTATAAAACGGCACAATATATTTCCTCGTGCCTTTAGATTTCCCTTTGTCATTCCCTGAATACCACGACGGATAATAATTTTGCCGCCCGCCGTTATATTCGCTGCCTCCACCACGCCGTCAACTTCCACGTCCCCAGTCGCATAGATGGAAAATCCGGTCCTCACATTTCCATGAATCTTTACATCGCCATCATAATCAATATCTCCCGTTGCGGTATCCACATCTCCCTTAATCTCGTAGACATTGGATACGACTACTTTTCCATCCGTATCAAGAAATACATGCCCATTTACACTACTTACCAGTTGTGTGTCATTGTTCTTTAAGAATGTATTTTTGCCTGCCAGCAACCGTTTTGCCACAACGGGGCGCGGCTTAACTTCAGCGCCACAGACATCCCTGCCAGCCACGCCGAGCACCTCCGGCTCCAAGGTGGCGAGCACCATATTCTCCTTCACTCCATTGATATTCTCCAGCTTATGGAAATCCACGGAACCATCCTCATTTAGCTTTGGCCTTGCATTGAGATCCAAGCTAAAATGATAGGTAATCTTTGCGTCCGATCCTTCTTTGACCGTCGTTCCTTCTGCAATAATATAGTCCTTACAGTATTCCCTCTCTTTGACAAAAGCATCCACCGCTTTTTCATTTAGTCCAAACCGCACTCCCTGAAATTCTATGCTTCGGATAATCTCTGCCTTTTCCATCTGCTTTGCATTATTGCTGGGCGGATAAAAACGCGCTGTCGCAGTCATTTTATCCTGCCCCATCGTAATATACATCTCCTCCTGAACCGGAAGGATGGATTCCATAAGCAGCCTTACTTCTTTC
>CAMWWW010000260.1 GCA_947178015.1 uncultured Clostridia bacterium | reverse complement strand
GATTATATCATATTGATTGGAATTAGAAAAGAGGAATGAAAGGAAATAGGGAAGGAGAAAGAGGAATGAGAGAAAAGCTGGTAGAGGATACGGCAAGGGCATTTCGCAGGGCAAATCGTCTGCTTATGCGCATTATTGAGCGAAAGGTCAGTTCTACTCAGGTATATCGTGGGCAGCATCAAGTACTGATGCATATTGCACATCACCCGGAGGCTTCTCAGGCTGAGATTGCAGAGAGGATGGAGATCTCTCCTTCTGCTCTTGCCGTTTCTTTAAAAAAGCTGGAAAAAGGAGGGTATATTAGGCGAAGCTCAGATTTATCCGATGAGAGAAAGAAGCATATGGAGATAACGGAGGCGGGAAGCAAGGTTGTGTCAGAGAGCCATAAAATGTTTCAGGAGGTTGAAAATCAAATGTTTCAGGGACTTTCGGAAGAGGAAATGGAGACGATTCACAAGTACTTAAATCAGATTGTGGAAAATCTGCTTCAGGTACTGCAGACTTATAGCGAGGAGGGTTAGAATGAAGCAATATCTAAAGTATGTCAAGCCTTATCTATTCTCTTTTATCGTAGGGCCGCTTCTTATGATAGTGGAGGTGCTCGGTGAGGTTTTGATGCCATATTTTATGTCTCGGATTATCAATGAAGGTGTGTCGAACCGCAATGTTTCTTATATTGTAGGAATTGGGCTGACCATGGTTCTGACCGCGTTGATTATGATGGCGGGAGGGATTGGAGGAGCTTATTTTGGTGCAAAAGGGGCAATCAGTTTTGCTGCGGATGTGCGCAGAGATGTATTTTTAAAGATACAGAAATTTTCCTTTGCCAATATAGATAAATTTAGCACGGGTTCCTTAGTTACACGTTTGACGAATGATATTACCCAGATGCAGAATCTGGTCAATATGGCGCTTCGCATGATGCTGCGTGCGCCGGGAATGTTAATTGGAGCAATTATTATGGCATTTGGCATGAATCCAAGCCTTGCCATGGTGATTCTTGTCGTTGGTCCATTGTTGGCACTTGCCATTTTTTCTATTGTGCGCGTGGCATTTCCGCGATTTGACGGCATGCAGAAAAAGCTGGATCATGTAAATTCTGGTATTCAGGAGGCTTTGACCAATGTTCGTGTGATTAAATCCTTTGTGAGAGGCAGCTATGAGGAGGAGAAATTTTCCAAGGCAAATGATGATTTAAAGGAGGCAAGTTTAAGTGCTTTTCGTGTGATGATTCTGATGATGCCAGTGATGACGCTTGCCATGAATCTCACAGTGCTCGCTGTAGTGTGGTTTGGGGGAAATCAGGTAATTGCAGGGGAGATGCCAGTGGGAGATCTGACGGCATTTATCACTTATATCACACAGATTTTAATGTCTCTTATGATGCTTTCCATGGTTCTTTTGCAGAGTTCAAGAGCCATAGCTTCTGCAAAGCGTGTGCAGGAGGTGTTAGATGAGAAAATTGATCTCACTGACGATCAGGCGCGGCATAAGGAGCTTGAGGTTAAGAATGGAAAGATTGAATTTAGAAATGTATCGTTCCGATATTATAAAGAGAATCAGGAGAAGGTTTTGGAGCATATATCTTTTGTGGCAAATCCGGGAGAGATTGTGGGAATTATTGGTTCCACAGGATGTGGTAAGACCAGCTTGGTTCAGATGATACCAAGACTGTATGATGCGGATGAGGGGGAGGTTCTGGTAGATGATGTAAATGTCAAAGAATATTCTCTTTATAATCTCAGAAATGGTGTGGGCATGGTATTGCAAAAAAATGTTCTGTTTTCGGGTACAATCGAGGAAAACCTTCTGTGGGGTGATGAAAAGGCCTCGGAGGATGTGATCTCGGCTGCGGCGAGGGCTGCGCAGGCGGAAGATTTTATCAATTCCTTTATAGACGGCTATGACACAGAGCTTGGGCAGGGCGGTGTCAATGTCTCTGGCGGGCAGAAGCAGAGGCTTTGTATTGCAAGAGCACTTCTAAAAAAGCCTAAAATATTGATTTTAGATGATAGTACCAGCGCGGTGGATACTGCGACAGAGAGTAAGATACGAGAGAGCTTTTCTACTTCTCTTAAGAATACAACAAAAGTGATTATCGCACAGCGTATAACCTCTGTGATGGAGGCAGACAGAATTTTGGTGATGGATGAAGGAAAAATAGTGGGAGAAGGAAGGCATATGGAGCTTTTAAAGAGCTGCGAGGCATATCAAGAAATCTATTATTCCCAGATGGATAAGGAGGCTTCCTAATGAATGAGAGTAGAAAAGAGCGCCTGATAAAAAAATATAATAGCACTGCATCCGATCAGCCAAAAAGAGGTATGCCCGGACCCGGCAGAGGACCAGGGCGCGGTAGGAATATGGGACCGGGCGGCAAGCCAAAGAATGTAAAGGACACATTAAAACGTCTATTTGGATATATTAAAAAAGACAGATGGAAGTTGGTTCTTGTTTTTGTCTGTGTGATAGTCAGCGCGGCAACAAGTCTTGCAGGCTCCTATATGCTGCGCCCTATTATCAATACTTATATTGCTCCAGAAAACGGTTTGGGGAGAGGCAGCGCGGCGGGGCTTTTTGGAGCGCTTGCTATTATGTTTTTGATTTATATGTTGGGGATTCTCTCCACCTATCTGCAGCATAGAATTATGATAGGCGTGTCACAGGGAGCACTTAATACGCTGCGAAAGGAATTATTCTGTAAGCTGTCCAATTTGCCAGTGCGGTTTTTTGATACCAATAATCACGGGGAGATTATGAGCCGCTTTACCAATGATGTGGATACCATTGGTGAGATGATGAATAATACAATTATACAGATGATTTCAGGAAGCATCACGCTAATTGGAACCTTCTGTCTTATGCTGTACACCAATGTCTGGCTGACGATGGTGACGGTGGTTATGACGCCTCTCCTGATGAAAGCGGGGCAGTTTGTCAGCAGCAGAAGCCGGAAATACTATAAGGCGCAGCAGGCTGCGCTTGGTACGTTAAACGGTTATGTGGAAGAGATGGTGACAGGACAAAAGGTGATCAAGGTATTTTGTCATGAAGATATGGCGGCGGAGGAATTTGAATTTTTAAACTATGATCTGAGAGATAAACAGATAAAAGCGCAATTCTTTGGAGGAATCATGGGTCCTGTTATGGGAAATCTAAGTCAGGTGAGCTATGCCCTGACTGCGACGATAGGCGGTGTATTGTGTGTGCTGAGGGGATTTGACATTGGAGGCTTAACCGTATTTGTCAATTACTCCAGACAATTTAGCCGTCCAATTAACGAGATCTCCATGCAGATTAATACTATTTTTTCTGCATTGGCAGGAGCGGAGCGCGTCTTTGATGTGATGGATCGTGAGCCAGAACAGCCAGATGCTGAGGACGCTGTGGAGCTTCCTTCTATCAAGGGAAATGTTGTGCTGGATCATGTGACTTTTGGTTATCAGCCAAATAAAGTGATATTAAAGGATATATCCCTCTATGCAAAGCCGGGGCAAAAAATTGCATTTGTCGGCTCAACCGGAGCTGGTAAAACGACCATCACCAATCTGTTAAACCGCTTTTATGATATTGATCGGGGGAGCATTACCATTGACGGGGTTGATATAAGAAAATTAAAGCGTGATTTT
>CAMWWW010000259.1 GCA_947178015.1 uncultured Clostridia bacterium | reverse complement strand
AGTAAACTCTGCTACTAGTCTTTGATGTATAATACTAGGCGTCGCCATCATATACAATTCGCCGTCAATCAATTCTGCCCGTTGTCCTTCTGGCAAATTGTAGATATCTTCGATAGTATAACATTCTAATTGACCTGCTGCATCCATTCTTATCACGCTCCTTTGCTTAATACCTATATTATATCCTAAAATCTAACACATGACAAGATTTTTATTGCTTATCCATCGTTTTAGAACGTGTATATGGTGAAATATCCACGAGTAGAAACTTGGTTAAAATCCTTGGCTTTATTTAGGAACTGCTTGTCTTACAAGTGACATAGAAAAGGTTTTCGAGGCGATACGCACAGGGACAACAGCCATATCCCTTTTGGTTTCCTGTGTCTGGTCAATCTGAAACAGGGAGAGCGAAAAGAGACTGTGCCGAAGGACTTTCATAAAGAGGAATCCAACCTGTAAAGGGGATTCCTCTTAGGTCTATTGTTTTGATTTCAGTTTTTTATCATTTCAGTCTGCCATAGCGCTTTTCCAACCTTTCTGTAATAAGATATAGAATTCCGGCAAGCACACATAAAATAAGGATGCTCATCAGTACCCAATCGAGCTTGAAAACTTGGCTGCCATATATAATTAGATAGCCCAGTCCAGCATTTGCCGCCAGAAATTCCCCGATGATAACGCCGACGAGGGAAAGACCGATATTTACCTTCATCGTGCTGATAATAAGCGGCACCGTGCTTGGGAGGATCACTTTAAAAAGAACATCCTTCCGGGTGCCTTGAAAAGTGTAGATCAACTTTATTTTTTCCGGGTCAACACTTTGAAATCCAGTATAAATAGTAAGAATCGTACCGAAAACTGCAACAGAGACAGCCGCTACGATAATGGTTTTGATATTATTGCCAAGCCATACAATAAGAACAGGAGCAAGAGCCGTTTTTGGCAGGCTGTTGAGCACCACCAGATAAGGCTCCAATATCTCGGAGAGGCTCTGCTTCGTCCATAGAAGAACAGCTACAAAAAGACCAATTCCCGTCACTAAGAGAAAACTAATAATGGTTTCCGCGATGGTGATCCCTGTGTGATAGAACAAAGAGCCGTCAGAAGCCATCTGGATCATACAATTAAGAATTCGCACAGGGCTGCTAAAAATAAAAGCGTCCAGAATACCAACTCTTGCAGAAAATTCCCATAAAGCAAAAAACGCAATTAGGATCAAGATTCGAATATAGAAAATCATTCTCTTTCTTTTCTGGTGACTTGAGATAAAATCCTTTTGGATCTTTGATACAGATTGCGAGGACAAAGGCTGGGTCAAAGATGCCGTCTGTGTTGAGGATACGGTTTGTTTGGAAGATGCAGATTTATTCATGATGATTCAGCTCCTTCCAGATTGTATTGAAATATTCTTGAAACTCTTTTGCATTTCTGGACTGCATTGGTGTACAGTCCGGTATAGAGAAGGAAATAGGTACGATCCTCTGTATGGTTCCGGGTCTCTTTGAGAGAATAATAACACGATTTCCCACAGAGATTGCCTCAGATAAATCATGTGTCACTAATATAGCGGTTTTCCTTTCTCGTTTAATAATCGTGGCGATGTCATCACAAACTTCCAGTCTAGTTTGATAATCCAGCGCGGAGAAAGGCTCGTCAAGCAATAGCAGATCAGGTTCCATCGCAAGGGTGCGGATAAGAGCAGCACGCTGGCGCATGCCGCCGGACAACTCTGACGGGCGCTGCTTAGTAAAACCAGCCAGACCATAGGTCTCTAGCATTTGATCCACCTTGGTAAGACGCTCCGGCGTGAGCTTATGCTGAATTTCAAGGCCGAGCGTCACATTGCTGTAGACGGTTCTCCATTCAAAGAGATGATCCTTTTGCAGCATGTAACCGATATTGGTGTTTCCGGCATTGTTTTCGGTTCCATTTATCAGAATAGAGCCGGTTTCCGGCTTAATCAGTCCAGATATCAGTGACAGGAGTGTGGATTTTCCGCAGCCGCTGGGTCCGACAATAGCGATAAATTCACCCGACGCCACGGTGAAAGAAATATTTTGTAAAGCACTGGTTTCTCCGTCAAGAGAATGATAGGAATAGCTTACGTTGTCAAGCTCCAGTATAGATTTCATTGGCTACCTCCTTTTTAACTGATACAATATAATATGGATTTCTTGTCAGATGGTGCGTGAGGAAGCTTGTTAATGATTTGTTCACAAACTATTCAAAAACCTTTAACATGGGAAACATGGATTATTCATGAAGGGCGGATATACTATAAAACATAAGAAGGAAAGAGATAACAAAGCCTTTTTACTAACAAAAAGTTTTTCATAATAAATGCCGGTAATCGTATGATTACCGGCCCTCCTCATTTTTGGGGCTATATGGTGATATTTTCTCCTTGTAAGCCGAAGTGAACCTCTCCTTCAATACCAGAATCCTTGTGTGCGATCAGCCATTTGTTTTTAGCCGTCAATAACTTGTCCTCGCTGGAAGCCTGATGAGATTTCTCAAGAGGAAGATTGGTATCCTTGGGAAGAACAACAACGCAGCGAAATCCCTTTCCATCCACACTGCATGGCGCATAATGAAGGGTTGTGGCATAAACCTCTACAGCAGTATTCGCCGGAACAAGAAATCCTTCCACCTTAGAGGTATCATACATGTATTCCTCTGTAATATCCTGCTGCATACCAAGAAGAAGGATCAGATCCGTGGCAGCTATGTTGATCTCGCTGGAACGATGATATTCTAATGCATTGAGTTTGTTGTTGTGTCCATTACAATAGCCAATCTGAATAGGAAGCTCTCCATACAAGGCAGTCTGTAAAGTCTGGAAGATAGGAAGCGCTTCCAGTTCCTTCACAGAAGGAACATAGATCACATCATCAGGAAGAGGGGTATGTTCCATTTCCTTGACAATACCCTCTACATCTATAGAAGAGATAACTCTTCCATATTTTCTAAATTCTTCACTATTTACCTTATGTATTACCATAATTGTAAAACCATCCTTTCTGTATAATATTGATTTATTATAGAAAAAAACAGGTGGCAGAGAATACCACCTGTTTCTATTATAGCGGATTGAAAGATATTTTCAATTACTATTTGGGAGTTTTTGTCATGGATTTTTGTCTTTGGGTTTTGCGTTATTGGCTGCACTTGTCAGCTCTGTCGCATACAAAGCCTGATAAGCCTCCCACTCTGGCGCGGACTGCGGAGGAGTGGGCATAAGACCTGTACATTCTGTGGCAGAGATAACATTCAGATCGTCAAAGAGGGAATCGTCGTAATCATCTTGATAATCCGCTTTAGGGTTGTTGTCTTTATTTGACTTCATGTGAATCACATCCTTTCAGAAGTAGTTTGTGTGGAAATGGGGAAAATCATACTGGTGGAAAAAATTGTTGTTGGAAGATGTGGTATATGAAAATAAATAGGTTTTTGAGAAGTTTTTTGATGGTATATTTTATTTATATGGTCATTTTCGAGAGAGGTCCGCATAGCCAGTGCAGCTATTTCCTCCGTCACCCCGCTCTCGCTTAGTGAAAAACGTAGCGGACAGTAAGCTCGTGAAAAACCTCGCTAACTGCCGACGTTTTTCAATAGGTTCCTTGAGGAAAATAGCTGCGCT
>CAMWWW010000258.1 GCA_947178015.1 uncultured Clostridia bacterium | reverse complement strand
GATTGATGCATATCTGGATTACAGCGTGTGCGATCAGGCGTCCGCAGATGCGTTATTGTACCAAGGAAACCATTATGTATACACCAATTCCGCGATCACATCACCGTATCTTGTGATTTACAACAAGACCATATTCTCTGAGGAGGCTATGACCGATCCTGTGGAGCTGTACGAAAAAGGGGAGTGGACCTACGCAAAATTTTTGGAATATATGGCGTACTTTACCAGAGATACCGACGGGGACGGCGAGATAGACCAGTGGGGCCTTGGACAGAGATTTAAGAGACAGAATTTTGGATTTGCCAACGGAGGTATGCCGGTTTACGAGGTAGGCGACGGCAAGCTGGCAGTTGGAATTGATTCCGAGGAATGTATGCAGTGGTATGAATTCTTAAATGGCTTTGGTCAGATCAATACACAGTGCCCCGGTGACGGCGGATGGTTGGAGACAAGACAGTGCGTGATGTTCTCCGAGGCAGGACCAAGTGCCGGATTAAGTACAGATGGCACCAGCACAGATGAATTTGATTTCGTGCCGCTTCCGACTTATGATGGAAGACAGGCGACGACACCCGTTTGGGATAACGGCTATGCGATGGTAAACGGCGCGCCGAATCCAGAAGGCGCAGCAGTTTTGGCATCGATGATCTGCAAGGCAAAGCTGGATAACTATGAGGCAGAGCTTAAGAGCAAATATACCGATGAGCAGATTGCAAGATATTATTCTGTTATGGAAAACATTATTCCTCAGAGAAGAGAGTATACCGGCGTTTCCAATGTAGGAGAAGGAGAGGCAATGGAAGGTGCTCCTGCACAGACAATCGTGGAGACGTATAAGTCTCAGCTTGAGGCAGAGGTGGCGGCATATAACGCTGCGCTGGAGCAGTAGAAAATGACGGGCATATGGCGGCATACCATATGTCCGTTTTGTGCGCAGACTCGTGCGGCGAAAAGAAACCGCGAAAGCGGCGCATGAGTCGCGCGAGTAGGGGAGTCTTCCCTACTCGATTGAAAAGGAGGCAGCAGCCAGATATGGAACGTAACATGTATGTGAGGATAGATCAGGAACGAAAGAGGGAAGATGGGGAATATCGCATAACGCTTCCTTCTGTCACAGATATATCGGCTCAGGAGGTAATATGCCTTTCCGTGGAGCTTTTGGAGGATGCGCTGGTGGAGATGGAGGTTGTTTTGTATCCGCTTCGCATCGCAAGACCAGAGTTTTTTCCGTGTATTAAGGGCAGAGTTGCATCTGCCGGAAAGGGACTGCACCGGCTGGAAATTCCATTTGAACAGTTTGCGTATCGCCAGATGGTGGGAGCCTTTCTTCAATATCTGGATGGCGTTTCGGTTAAGTTGTTGCAGGGTGGTCCGATTTTACTTAAGGAAATATGGGCAGATACGGCTGGAGGTTTTGAGGTTCGAGTTAAGAAAAGCGCCGCTGTGGGAGATACAGGAGAGCAGATGGTCTATCCTATGCTTCTTGTCAATAAGTCTGACAGGCAGAGAGTGGTGAATATCTGTCAGAGCCGATACGGGAAGGAATGTCTGAATGTGGAATTTGAAAGCTATGTGATGCTGAAACCTTTTGAGAGCAGAGAGTATTCGGTGAAGGTGACGCTTGTGGAGGATCTTGTGGCGGGCGGTGTGGAGAAGAGCAAATTTCTTTTTGTGCCAGATGGAGATAGTGCGCGGGCGAAAACGATAGTGCTCTATACATCGAAAAGGAAAAGGCATCCCTATCTGCTTTTGAAGGAGGAACAGTGGGAGAGACGAAAGAAGGCGATTTTTGCGGATCAGAAACTTTATCAGGCTTTTGTGAAGGAATATGTGGAAGCGGCAGATGACTTTGCGGTGATGGAGCCTGCTTGTGCAGTGGATTATGTCTATCCCAGCTATTCGCAAGATAAACTTATAAAAACAGCGATAGCGTGGAAGATCACGGGCAGGGAAGAGTATAGAGATAAAGTTCTTCGGTATCTGGCGGGGCTTATAGAGGAGGAAAAGGGTTATCTTGCGACGAAGAAATCATATTTTGAGTTTATTGAGAGTAAGGAGGAGTACAAGAGAGGCGATTTTAAGGTGCACCGGGCGCAGAGTGCAGGCTGGGTTCAGGAAGCGGAGTTTTTTAATAAGGTGGCGATGGTCTATGATCTGTTCTATATGGACATAGACGAGGAACAGCGAGCGAAGCTTGACGATTGTCTAAGAGCTTATATGGAGTTTGCGGGCTGGAGGCTTACAGACGGGGATGGAAATAATTTCCAGATCGCGGAGATGGGAGCAGGGCTTTTGTGCGCCATGATGCTTCAGGATTATCAGTGGATAGAGCGGTTTGTTTACGGTTTTAATGGATATATGGATCTTCTTTCTTCTGTTTTTCTGGATGACGGGATGTATTTTGAAGAAGCAACGGGGTATGTGAAGCTGGCGGGAGAGTTGTTTTTTGATATGGTCAATGCGGCGGAAAATTTTGGTTTGCCGCTTAAGGATCAGAAGGTTCAGGCATCCTTCGACCGGCATATTATTCATGCGCCGTGGGCGATGCGAGAGACGTGGGCGGAAGATAAAAAGCCGTTTCTTGGGATGAGTTTTTGCCGGTTTGAGAAATTTACTGCGCTCACGCGGTCGCTTAAAGATTATTTTGACTGCACGGCAAAGCTTCTGACGGACAAAGGGATTTTATTTTCTATCAATGACAGCAATGAACATCGTATGGCAGAGCTGTATAAGAAAGCGTATTATCTGTATCAGGAGCCGCTTTATCAGAAGATTGCTGCGTGTTCGGAAACGCCGGAGACGTTGTTTGTCCCAGAGAGGGAGGAGTATTCACTTGGCGCGCCGTCCATTTTGCTTGAGGGGGCTGGCTTTGGGATCTTGCGCGCAGATGGGAGTCAGGTGGTGCTTAAGTTTGGTGTGCACGGCGGCTATCATGGGCACTATGACAGGCTGAGCCTTGCCTCGTTTATCAAGGAGAATCAGACCTTTCATAATAATGAGTATACATGGTTTGGTTACAATTCCTTTTTGTTTAAGATGTGGGTGCAATCGTCGATCGCTCACAATATGGTGGTCGTGGATGGCAGGATGCAGAAGCCATCACCGTGTGCATGCATTTATTATACCGATCAGGAGGAGTTTCAGGCGGTTTGCGCACAGACGGAAACCGTGTGGATCGATCCACCTTATGGGGGTCAGACACCATACCCGCTGGTTTTCCCAGATGAGAAATGTAAGAAGGAAAATCGCTATATTTTAGAGCCGGATAAGAAGAGAGGGCAGGGAGAGATCGGGGAGTACTCAGAGCCTGTATTTCAGAGAAGATTGTTGGTTTTGTTTCACGGATATTGTGTGGTGTGGGATTATCTGGAAGGGCAGGAAGAACATCGGTTTGACTGTCTGTATCATCCCATGGGAAGATTTCTGAATGAGGAGGGGATGGAATTTGCCCAGACAGGGCGGTTCTCGACCGATCCGTTTGGGGCGGGGCAGTTTATTATGAATTGTTATACTGCTTCTGTGGATGGTACCGTGTGCCTGCGCTTTCATGAGGCAAAGACCAAGGAGGCGGCACAAGCAGGCGTAAACAGCAACGCGATTATTCCGTATATGCCGGAGGCGGCCGTATGGAGAGCATATCCCACAAC